>JANXZC010000039.1 GCA_025355725.1 Syntrophus sp. (in: bacteria) | reverse complement strand
CTACAAACTGGTCGAGATCCCTGATAGGCCGGATATCAACCTGGGACCCGGGGAGGAACGCCGGGATACCAATATCCACGGACAAACCACCCTTGACTCTCTCAATGACAATACCCTTCATTGTGGTGCTATTTTCACAGGCATATTTGACATCGTCCCAAATCTTGAGACGAGCCGCCTTGTCTTTCGATAAAACGAGATTACCGTCGCCGTCGCGGCGATCTACAAAAACCTCAACACGATCACCCACGGCAATCGAGATATTTCCGTGTTCGTCCCGTAGCTCCTTGGCAGGGATGTAACCCTCCGTTTTCCAGCCTACATCCACCATGACCATGTCCGGGTTGATCTGGATAACTTTCCCTTGTACAACCTCTCCCAATTGCAATGTTTGCAGGGATTGTTCATACAATTCCCGGAATCCCATGTCTTCTTCCCTACCCGGAGCCGATTGTATTTCTTCTGTATTGTCTATGGGCGTATCACCTTTCACCTCTTGATTTTGGGATGTTTCATTGACATCATTACCGTTTACCATTAACCCTTTACCCCCTAAATTTTATAAAACCGCCGCTACATTGTGGTGCAGTAACACAGTGATTATAAAAGATCAAGTGAATTTGAGGCTCATGAATCATTAATGATCCCCAGCATGGTTTCGACAACCTCTGCAATCGTCATGCGGGAGGTATCGATAACCACCGCATCCTCATGAGGTCGGAGAGGGGCGACCGTCCTTTCCCGGTCCTGCAGGTCACGGTGCCTCATATCTCTTGCTATGTCTCCATAGGGGATGCCATCACCGCGGTTGGATAATTCCACAAAACGCCTTTGAATCCTTTCACTTTCGCTGGCATCGAGAAAGAATTTCACGTCAGCGCCTGGAAAAACGACCGTCCCCATGTCCCGACCTTCGGCGACAATCCCTCCCGAGGCGCCCACTTTTCTCTGAATGGGCAATAGCATTTCTCTGACCAGGGGCAAAGCCGAAATTTTCGAGGCCCTAAGTCCTATCTCTTCGGTTCTCAAATTTCCGGTGACGTCATCCCCGTTGACATAAACCTGCAAACCATCTCCTGATTTCTGCAAACAGATGTCCGCGCCCCTGAGCAGGTCATAAAGCGCCTGCTCATCGCTTCCGGAGCCGCCTTCCCTGCCGATAAGATAAGCAACCGCCCGGTAAAGCGCCCCGGTGTCTAAATAAAGATAAGACAGGCGCTTTGCCAAAGCCTTACTGACGGTGCTTTTACCCGATCCGGCAGGGCCGTCGATGGTGACGATTAGATCCCTTTTCAATGCCTCATCCTCCTTTCCAACAAGTTTTCCATCCATTTAATTACGCTGACCTGCTTACGAATGCCTTGAAAAGTCAGGGCCGCAAAGGTCACACCCAAGGCGTCAGACAACACATCCCAGGCAGAGGGATCACGGCCGGGCACAAATGATTGATGCCATTCATCCGTAAATGCGTAAAACACACCGATGCCTATAGTCCACAGGATCGCCTGGCGCTTCCGGAAAGTGCTGTTTTCCCCGTCGGTAAAACAGCGGGAAATCAGATAACCAAAGATATAATATTCAATGAAGTGGATGATTTTATCGAAGCCCCAGAAGGAAGGCATCTCTTCGGGAAAGGAAGAAAGGGAAGATAGATAAAAAATGATGCTACCATAGACGCAAGCGGGAAGCATGTAAAACAATAGATAAGATGATCTTATCTTCACGGATGATAAGTGTTATGCAAATGAATTAATACTCCCATATCCATCAGCTCTCCCAAGTGGTCATTTCATAGCATAGGGGTTTCATGATCTCAATAGAGAATAACGCGCCCTTGATTCTACAAAAAAAATGTGTAAGTTAGGGAGCATGAAATTTTTTTCCCATTCATCACTGATGAAGCAGCTGGCCTTGTCACTCCGACCCCTCCTGCTGACTATCCTTATCTTGAGTCTGTCTTGCCCGAATATTGCTCACGGGGCCTTTACCCTGGAAGACGAGAAGAGACTGGGCAAGGAGTTTTATGACAATATTGAGAAGCATCAAGCTATTCTCCACGATCAACGCGTTACGACCTATGTCGCGACGGTGGGGAACAAGATCCTTGCCAACAGCCAGCCCCTTCCCTATGGTTACCGTTTTTCCGTCATTAAAAGCCAAGCCGTCAATGCCTTTGCTACCCCCGGCGGTTATGTGTATATCAATCAAGGACTTCTGACGCTTGTCGAATCAGAAAGTGAACTGGCTGGCGTTCTGGCCCATGAAATTGCCCATATCAATGCCCGCCATATCGCCGATTCCATTGAAAAATCAAAAAAGATCAGTATCGCGACCCTTGCCGCTATCCTTGCCGGTGCTTTTCTTGGTGTAGGGGCGGACCTTGGCGCCGCCATCACGGCTTTTTCCCTCGGCGGGATGCAGTCTATGAACCTCAAATACAGCCGGGAGCACGAAGAAGAGGCGGACCGTCTCGGCCTGGCGTATCTCGTATCCACAGGCTATGACGGCAAGTCCATGCTCGATTTTTTAAAAATCATGCGTCGTTACGAGTATTACTCTAACACGATTCCATCCTATTTTCTCACCCATCCGGGAACTGATGAAAGAATCCGTTATCTAGACGCCGAAATCCAGACAACCTATACCCGGCGAGGAGAGGTGAGCATAGTTGGCAATCTGAAAAGAATTCAAACCCTGGTGATTTTACAATCCCGGGATTATCATGGCAACCTCAAGCACTTTCAGAACAACCTGAGGAAGAAACCGAATGACGTTGACGACCTGTTCGGCATGGCCGTCACCTGTGAAAAGCTCGGCCAAACTTCCGAGGCATTTCAGTCATTTCATAAAGCCTATGTCTTGTCACCCAATGACCCGGACATCCTGCGGGAAATGGGCATTGCTTATTATCATGCGGGGAAGGCAAAAGAGGCCATTGGCTACCTCGAGGAGACCCTCAAGCAAGATCCCGACAACGTGATCAGCTTGTTGTACCTTGCCCGTTCCTGTGAGTCGGTCGGTAATACCGCTCAGGCGATTGCCATCTTCAAGGAAATAGAACGAAAAACTATTGCGAGTGACGACGTTTATTATGCCATGGCCATGATCTACGGAAAGACCAATCACCCTTATGAATCACATTATTATTTTGGTAAGTATTTCAAACTAAAACTCAAGAGAGATAGCGCCTTATTTCACTTTCAGGCGGCCATGAAATACGTTTCCCCAAACAGCCCGGAAGCGGGAGAGATTCAGAAAGAGATCTTGTCGCTGAAGAAAATAGTGGGGAATGCAGGGTTACGGCCGCCGCCGAAATAAACGGATAGTGGCTAATAGGAACGTTTTCGAAACATTCAGGAAAGATGCTGCGGCCGCAACAGATCTTCAACCGTTTTCACCGGATTGAAGGTTTCGATGGGGACCTCGACAAATACGGTATTCCATTTCGCCATCGAGCCATTCCACAGGCCGGGAAGTTCAAGGGCTTTAAGATCCCTTCCCTTCACGGATTTTATTGACATGGAGACGGCCCCGGGATCAACAAATCGTTCGAGATCGAATTTTCTGCCCTTGAAATTCCGGACGCCACATACAAGATCGACCGGATTGAAATGGGTCGCTCCCCGCCAGAGGGCCTGCTGGTTTAC
>JANXZC010000005.1 GCA_025355725.1 Syntrophus sp. (in: bacteria) | reverse complement strand
CCCATCATCGCCGATACCCTGACCCTCTCGCTGTTTAATCTGCGGATTCTGAAGAGGGATGATTTTTACATCGAACAGTCGGCCCCTTCCGATTTGGGTGCCGTTCTTCCCGAGCGCCCTCAAGATGTCACGAAAGACCCGATAGGTCTTATGTCCGGGTTGGGGAATGAAATGACATGCAAGGATCTTCCGGAGCAACGAATGGACAGCGGTTCGGGTGAAGGAGAAACAACAACGGGAAAATATCCTGTTAAACTTCAGGATGACGCCTTCCGCCGTGTCATCGAAGCCTTCGAGAAGAAGCTGACAACGGAGTTTTTCCATCCACCGGCGGAGCGTCAGTTGACATATGGGGAAGCGATTATCTATCAGGCGAATCATTTTAGAAAGGTGATAGAGGGCGAAGCGGAAGTTTACCAGCCCCTGCTGCTTAAATAGATTGATAATAGGGAATGGCGCTGTGATTACACTCATCACCTACGATATAACGGACCCGAAAAGGCTGAACAATCTCCGCCGCTTCCTGTTGGATTACGGCCTGCGAACGCAGAAATCCGTTTTCGAGTGCGATATTGATGACATCGCTATCCGGAGAATAAGGGCATACTGCCGTGATAACCTCGATATTGGAAACGATTCGGTAAGGATTTACAAGATTTGCTCCCGATGCATAAACAAGGTGGTTTTATCTGGTCAGGGCCTGAAGGTTACCCAGCTTGACTATATGGTACTCTAATGAATATGATCATTGCATATGACATTGCCGATCCGAAGCGCCTGAGCCGGATCGCGCGAATTATGATGGACTATGGCACTCGCGTGCAGAAATCGATCTTTGAGGCCACGGTGACCAGGGCAAGCTTTGCAGAGATGAAAAGAAGAATTGAAGAGACTATGGTGGACACGGAGGATGGGGTTAAGTACTTCCCTCTCTGCCGGAAATGTTCCGGAACCGTTGAAGTCATCGGCCAGGGAATCTATCTCGATCCCGACTCTGAATATTACGTATATTGATCGAATACCGAATTCCGGGAACAGCATATATTATCTGGATAGGGGGAAAGCCTCACAGCCCGCAGGATTTTTAGAAACCTCGTAGCTTGCTGCGGCGTAGTTCATTAAATACGTATTGATTTTTATATGCGGACAGGTTAATCATCGTGTATATGTCTATGGTGATTGATTAATTCGGACTGTCAATTTGATATGATAAATCAATGAAACAACTTGTTTTCCAGAGTGTATCCTGATGAAGATTCGTGAAGATTTTTTACCTTTAAGCAAGCCTGCCATCGGTCGGGAAGAGGTCGAGGCGGTTACCCGCTGCCTCCTCTCGGGCTGGATTACCACCGGTCCTGTCTGCCAGACCTTTGAGCGGGCGTTATGTGAACTGACTGCGGCAAGTAATGCCGTTTCCTTTACTTCGGGAACGGCGGCAATGCATCTACTGCTGACAGCCCTGGGGATCGGGTTGGGGGACGAAGTCATTACTCCCTCACTGACCTTCGCCTCAACTATCAACATGATCATCCTGCGCGGCGCCCGCCCCGTGTTTGTGGATATTGATTACGACACCTTGAATATGAATCCGGCCATACTGGAAACACTGATTACGGACCGGACAAAGGCCATCGTTCCCGTCCATTTCGCCGGGGCACCCGCTGATATGGATCCCATCCTGGAAGTCGCGCGGCGTCGGAGGCTCCTGGTCATTGAAGATGCGGCCCATGCCATCGGCACTTACTACCGGGGTGTCCATGCCGGCGGCTTTGGCTGCCCGGCGGTCTTTTCCTTTCATCCCATCAAGAATATTACCAGCGGTGAAGGGGGTATGATCACCCTATATGATGCTGAACTGGAAAAGCAGCTCCGCCTCCTGCGGTTTCACGGCATTGAACGGGACGCCTGGAAGCGCTACGGCAAGGGAGCAAACCCGGATTACGACATCCAGCAACCGGGCTTCAAGTACAACCTCCCGGATATTTTAGCCGCCATCGGCGTGGCACAGATGTCCAAGTGGCAGGTCCTTAATAAGCGCCGGGTGGAGCTGGCTGGCCAATACCTGACAGGGCTGAAAGATGTCGCCGGTATTGACCCGCCTGGAAGCCCCGCTTATGATCACGTCCATTCCTGGCATCTCTTTGTGGTGAAGATGACGGCGATGAGCCGGGGACGATTCATGGAGCAACTTTCAGATTATAACATCGGTTATGGCCTCCATTTCCCGGTGACCCATCGCCTGCAATATGTCCGGGAGAGGTGTGGAGATCTCGCCGCGACGCTGCCGGAGACGGAACGGGCCGCCGATCGGATTCTTTCCCTACCCCTGTATCCCGGCATGGTCGATGCTGACGTCGCCTATGTCTGCGATGTGATCAAAGAGATTCTGAGGAAAGGATGAAGAAGGGGATAAAGGACTTGCCTAATGGGGGGAAATGTGACTCAATATGGCATCTATTTAATCGAGAAGGGTAATTGAAAAGAAAGGCATGAATAAAACGCCCCCGCTGATATCTATTGTTATTCCAGTCTATAATGAGGAAAAGAACCTGGAAGCCCTGATCGGCCGTCTCCGGCCTGTAGTGCAATCTATAGGGAAACCTTATGAGATAATCATGATTGACGATGGCAGCCGGGATGGATCCCTGGAGATCCTTAAGGGATTTGCCCGTGATCCGGATATTAGGGTTGTGGAGCTGACGCGCAACTATGGCCAGCATGCAGCCATCATGTCCGGATTTTCCATTGTCCGGGGTGAAATAGTCGTTACCCTCGATGCGGATCTTCAAAACCCGCCCGAGGAGATTCCCCGGCTCATCACGGAAATGGAAGCAGGAGGATATGACGTTGTCGGCACCATCCGCAAGCAGCGCCAGGATTCCATCTTCCGCCTGGGAGCCTCCCGCCTGATCAATATTGTGGCGCGTCGCATCACCGGCGTTCACATGACGGACTGGGGTTGTATGCTGCGGGCTTACCGCCGTCCCGTCGTGGATCGCATGATCGAGTGTCGCGAGCACGACACCTTTATCCCGGCCCTGGCAACAGTATTCGCCAAGCGGGTCACAGAAATCGAAGTAGCCCACGAGGAGCGTCATGGCGGCAAGTCCAATTACCCATTAACAAAACTCATTAATCTCCAGTTTGACCTGGTAGCGTCCTTTTCCGACTTTCCCATGAAGATGCTCATGTACGGAGGGATCTTCATGTCGATCCTGGGGGTTTGTTTTGGAGTATTTCTTGCTGTGGCACGCATGGTTTATGGAGCGGCCTGGGCGGCCCAGGGCGTATTCACCCTCTTCGCCATTCTCTTCGTATTTGTTGGATTACAGTTTTTTGCTCTGGGGGTCATCGGGGAGTATATCGGACGGATCTACCGGGAAGTCAGAAAACGGCCGGAATATGTCGTTGCAAACATCCATGAAGCATATGACCGGAGTGGGTCGTGAAATCCGTTGTTTTTGCCTACCACAACATGGGCGTTGCCGGACTGAATGCGCTTCTGCGTAATGGATTTAAGGTCGGGACGATATTCTCCCATGAAGACGATCCGGGCGAGAAATGCTGGTTTGCCTCCGTTACCGAATGGGCGAAGAGCAGAGATATTCCAATTCTATGTCCCGAGGATGTCAACAAACCGGAGTGGATTGCGCATATCGCGGCCTTGGCCCCGGAAACGATATTTTCATTTTACTACCGCAAGATACTCTGCCAGGAAATACTCAATATACCCGTGAGCGGGGCCTACAACCTCCACGGTTCCCTGCTCCCTTCTTACCGGGGCCGCGTTCCTGTCAATTGGGTTTTAGTGAATGGGGAAAGGCAGACCGGTGTGACCCTACACAGTATGGTTGCCAGACCCGACGCCGGAGATATGGCGGGTCAAAAGGTCGTGGATATTGCCTTTGAAGATACAGCGGTTAGTTTGTATGAAAAGCTGTGCCGGGCATCATCGGTGTTGTTGGATGAGGTGTTGCCCCTGATTAGGACCGGCAGGGCGCCGCGCATGGTTCAGGATGCCCGCAAGGCTTCTTATTTCGGAGGCAGGAAACCGGAGGATGGTCGTATTGACTGGTCCTGGACGGCAATGAGAATCTATAACCTCATCCGGGCCGTCACCGATCCCTATCCAGGGGCCTTCTCCTTTCTACCGGACGGAGCGAAGATGCTTGTCTGGTGGGGTTTGCCAGAGGAGGAGGGATCGAGCGACGACGAGGCGGGAACCGTAGAAGTTGATAACACAGAGGAAAGGGTTTATGTTGAAGCAGGCGCCGGGAGAATCCGCCTGCTGGATATTGAAATCAACGGCAATAGAATCAAGAACGGAGCGATATGGCAATATTTCCGGAATTTTAAGGATATGCCTGTGCTGAGTTAATATCCCTGGAAGGGGAGGAAGAAAAGGGAGTACGATATATACATGAAAATACTGATTTTAGGCGTCAACGGCTTTATTGGACATCATCTGACCAACCGTATTCTGGAAACGACGGACTGGATCGTTTATGGCATGGACCTCGGCGACGATCGCCTCGATCGCGCCCTCTCCAACCCGCGCTTCCATTTCCTGGAGGGTGATATTGCCATCAACAAGGAATGGATAGAATATCACGTCAAGAAGTGCGACATCATCATGCCCCTGGTGGCCATTGCCACGCCGAAGTTGTACGTGGAAGATCCCATCGGAGTTTACAACCTCGACTTTGAGATGAATCTCAATATCATCAAGCAGTGCGTAAAATATCGGAAACGGGTAGTATTCCCTTCCACTTCAGAGGTTTATGGAGCCTGCCCCGATGCCGAATTCAGCGAAGATGAGAGCTTTCTCGTCGTGGGGCCCATCCAGAAGGAACGGTGGATATATTCCTGCTGCAAGCAGCTTTTAGATCGGGTAATCTACGCCTATGGCACCCGGGGACATTTGGAGTTTACCCTGTTTCGCCCCTTCAACTGGGTCGGACCCCGCCTCGATTCCCTTTATACCGCCAAAGAAGGCAGCTCCCGTGTCGTTACCCAGTTTATTGCCGAGCTCCTCATGAAGCGTCCCATCACTTTGGTGGACGGGGGGCACCAGAAACGCTGTTTCACCTATGTGGACGACGGGATTGCCGCCCTCATGAGGATCCTTGAAAATAAGGAGGATCGCTGTAAAAACGAGATCATCAACATCGGCAATCCGGAAAACAACTGCTCTGTTAAGGAATTAGCCCATCTGATGAAAAAAATATTCATGGCCCATCCCCGCCATTGTCAAGACAACGGGTATTCAAACATAATTGAGGTCCCGGCGGTGGAGTTCTATGGAAAGGGTTATCAGGACATTTACACTCGCAAACCTAACATCACCAAGGCCAGAAACATCCTCGAATGGGAACCGAAGATCGACCTGGAAGATTCCCTGACCAGAACTATTTACTCTTTCCTGGAAGAAAATGAAGCGAATCCTGGGACTGAAGATCGACGTTGACACTTACGAGGGGATGAAAAGGGGGGTTCCTCGCCTCCTGGACAGCTTCTCGGAGCTCGCGATCAAGGGAACATTTTATCTGAGCATGGGCCCCGATGCCTCCGGTCTGGCGGTTCTGCAACTCCTTAAGAATCCAATGTTTTTAAAGAAGATGCTCCGCAGCAACGCCCCTGGTTTGTATGGCTTCAAAACGGCACTCTACGGAACCCTGCTGCCGTCGCCGATGATTGCCATGTTCTTTCCGGGGCTGGTCCGCCGGATCGTGGCAGAAGGACACGAGGTGCAATTTCATGCCTGGGATCACCGGCGCTGGCAGGACAGCCTGCCCCGGCGATCGGAGCAATGGATAAGAGACTGGTTTGATAAGGGGATGACGGCCTTTCGGAACTTAACAGGGCAGAATGCGTCCTCCTTCGGCGCCCCGGCCTGGCTGATAGATGATCGGGTTATGAAGATCGTTGGCGATTACGGTTTTAGCTATCTGAGCTGTACACGGGCCAGGGAACCATTTCTCCATGAGGGACTGACGATACCGGAAATTCCATCCGATCTGCCCTGTTTTGAGGAACTGGGCGTGAAAACGGCTGGGGAGAAGATCCTTTCCCTCCTGGCGAAGGGCGGCCTACATGTCCTCCCTGTTCATGCGGAGGCCGAGGGGGGCATCTGGAATACCCATTTCATGCAGTTAATGGCCGAGATAAAAAAGATGCCCTATACGTTTTCCCGCCTCCATGAAATCAACGAGAGCCTGAAGGGCGACCGACTGGATATACGCAAATACGGGATGGCTTTGTTACCGGGACGTTCCGTTCCCTGCGCCGTTTAGTCCCTATTCTGCCTCAGCCGGCCTTCTTCTGGCGCTTGGCTTCTTTCTTTTCCTTTACCGTTTTGGCAGGCTTCTTCTTGGTTTCTTTTTTGACGTCCTTGTCTTTGCCCATGATTTATTCTCCTCTGTGGTTTGATGATCTTTGGATTTTCCATACCCGAACCGGGTGTTTTTCACAACCAAAATCTGCTTCTGAAGTTCACGGCCCGCCGCTGTTTTCTCCACGAACATCCTTCTCCCGCTCAGGGGATTCCTTTCTGTGCAGTACATCAATGTGGAGAGGGTTGAGGGAGCCGGGGTGAAGAGCTGGACCTGTTCTGGGTAGAGAGCTAATTCACGCTCGGCAAAGCGGCGGAGGGTTTCCATGTCCCCTTGCGTGCAGCCGGGGTGAGCGGCGATGAGGTAGCAAGAGAGAAACTGCTTCTTGTTTGCGTCTGCCGTAAATTTACGAAAGAGGTCGCGGAAGATAATCAGCGCTTCGGTCCCCGGCTTTCCCATGCAAGCGAGAACCCGCTCCTCGGAATGCTCGGGGGCGATCTTCATTTGCCCGGAAACGTGGCGGTGTACCACATCGCGGAGGTACGGAACGCCGTGCTTCCTGTCGGCAAGGAGGAGGTCGTAACGAATTCCTGAGGCGACGATAGCCTGCTTGACACCGGGAACCTCTCTAAGCTTGCCGAGGAGGGAAATCTGGGGGCCGTGATCGGGACGTAGGTGTTCGCAGACGGTGGGATAGAGACAGCGCCGATTCGAGCAGGCGCCGTGAGCGAGCTTCTTTTTACATTCAAATCCGTACATGTTCGCCGTAGGTCCCCCCACGTCGAGGATGTACCCTTTGAAACCGGGGAGGGAAGCGATCACCGCCGCCTCCCGGAGAATGGACGCCTCACTGCGGGAGCTGACCGTTCGTCCCTCGTGAACGGCGATGGCACAGAAGTGGCACTCCCCGTAGCAGCCACGATGGGTGGGGATGGAAAAACGGATCGTCTCCAGGGCCCGGACCTCGCCCTCTCGGGAGTGGCAGGGATGGAACGCCCTTTCGAAGTTCATGTCATAAACATCGTCCATCTCCGCCTCGGTGAGGGGCAGGGCGGGGGGATTATGGATAAGCCAGCGGGTGTCCTGTTTCTGGCAGAGTCCCGATGCCGTGCGGGAATCCTGGTTCCCGTAGAAGACGAGAAACATCTTTTCCATGGCGGCCGGGTCTGCTGCCGCCTCTTCCCAGGAGGGGAGTTCCAGAAACCCCGGTTTTATCTCTGTTGCGGCATAACAAATGCCTCTCAAGTCCAAGAACTTGCGTCCGTCGCGGAGCCGGTGGGCAAGCTCCAGCACCGTTGTCTCACCCATGCCGTAAACGATCAGATCTGCCTTTGCGTCCATCAGAATGGATCGCCTCACCCGGTTTGCCCAGAAGTCATAATGGGCGATCCGCCGGAGGCTCGCCTCGATCCCGCCCAGAACGATTGGTTTCGTGTTCCGGAAGTGACGACGAATCAGATTGGCATAGGCGATTACCGCCCGATCAGGGCGGCGGTTGTTGATTCCCCCGGCGGTAAAATCGTCCCCTTGGCGCTTCTTCCCGGAAGCGGTGTGGTTGGCGATCAGGGAGTCGATGCAGCCGCCGGTAACGCCCCAGAAGAGTTCCGGTTCGCCGAGGCGGGTGATGTCCGTGCCGGAGGCGGTGTCCGGCTGGGGGATGATTCCCACCCGGTAACCGGCGGCAAGGAGACGCTGACCGATGACGGAGACGCCCACATAGGGGCTGTCTATGTAACTGTCTCCGGTGATCAGGATCACGTCGAGCTGCTTCCAGCCGCGGGCGCGGACTTCCTCAGGGGTGACGGGCAAAAACACAGCAGCCTTGTTCCTTCATGATATTCATTCTCCCTCCCCTTCCAGGGGAGGCTCAGGCATCCCTTTTTCCCAGTCGAGTTCCCCGTCCTCATAGGTTTGAGCGAGAATCGCCCTGGCCCTTTCCTGCTCCGGGAAGGGGACGAGGATCCGAACCTCTCCCAGGCCGTCCACCGTAATTGCATAGATTGGCCCCGCCGCCTCATAGCGCAAGCGGGTTGGAATGTCCTCTGACTCAAGCCTTCCCGTAATAATCTTTGCCATGGTCATTCCCGAAACGCTGCAGATTATTACCCATTCATTTAGCTCATCCATAATCAACACCGATTGGACCAGTTGTCATGAAACGAGCGTAAAGATCAAGGATTTTTGTTATTGCCACGCGCCCTTTTCAAGATCTTGGAAAGTAACCTGATTTTCATTTGACACAACAGGACTTTTCTTATAGTTATATCACTAGAAAATAAGGAGAACAATTATGAATCCAAAAGAATGTATTCTTTATAGCGGTGCCGCTAATGGGGCGGAAGCCGAGTTCGGTTGCGGGGCGGAGAGGTATGGCGTCCAGGAGGTCAACTACGGCTTCGAAGGTCATCAGATGGAACGCGTTCGTGGAATTAGGATATTGACTACTGAGGAGCTGGAACGCAAAGATGTCAGTATGACCTACGTATCCAAACTCATGCACCGCAACTACTCCACTGCCCCCATTTTTCGGAAGGTCCTGCAGAGCATTTGCTGGCAGGTAACCGGTGGTCAGGAGGTTTTTGTCATTGGTCAGATCATGGCGGACGACACGATCAAGGGTGGAACCGGATGGGGGGCGGAGTACGCCAAGTTCTGCAATAAGCCGCTCTACGTTTTCGATCAAGAGCAAAACGCTTGGTTCATCTGGCTAAAAGACCTTTGGAAGCCATCGGCAGCACCGATTATTACTCAAAAACATTTCACCGGCACCGGCACGCGCTTCCTCAAAGAAAACGGAAAAAAAGCCATTGCCGATCTGTTTGAAAGATCCTTCAAATAACGAGGCCATCATTCCAATTCTAAATCAGAGATGAAATCAAGGCGGTGAGGAAGAGGCGATGCAGGCGTATATGGAAATACGTCAAGGAGCCGATGACGAAGCCAACGAAGATAGCGCTTTGATTTGAAATTGGAATCAGACAATAAGAAAAGACAAGAGTATCAATGCACTAACGATCTGAACGGGAATATCGAGTCCTCCCGCCGGAATGAGGAGCAGTCCCCCGAGGAGCGCTCCTGATCCACCGCCGATAAGATCGGCGGCGTAGAGTGACGAGATCAGGGAATTCCGGTCTGCGGCATCGGCAAGGGTGGCGTAGGCAAAGAGGGCGCCGGTAAAAAAGCCCGAAAAGGAAAGCAGGCAGGCCATAAGAAGCAAGCCGGTGCCGCCATCCCGGATGAGGACAAAATAGATAAGTATTGTCAGAGCGAAAAATCCCCACAACAACCCTCCGCCCCAGCGACGATCAGGAAGGGAAAGGCAGCGGGGCAGGAGAATGGCCCCCAAGGCCATTCCGGCCATGAAGCACGCGATCAGCAGGCCGATGTCTTGGTAAAGGGCGCCGTCTTTGACCTGATAATGAAGGAGCAGGACATTCTGAAGGATCATCCCGCAAAATCCCGCCATGCCCGCCAGTAATACCCGCTTGCCAGGAAACATCCGACTGATGGACGGACGGGATCGGGCCAGGAAGAAAGCCCCGGTTATGACTGCCAGGGGAAACAGGACGGCAGTCGGGGGCAGGGTGGCGTCCATGAAGGAGGCACGGGGGAAAAACTTGGATAACCAGATCTGGAGCGTGTACCGGTAACAGACGGGCCGAATGTCGCTGTTGACGGAAATGACGGTTGTCTGTAGGATCTCCCTGATCTCCTGAAACCGGTCGTTGGTAAAGAGATAGTTGATAAACGGCGGCCTCACCAGGCGGGCGGAAATCTGACGGGACTGCCAGCGCTCGATGAGGGTTGCCGCGTCTTCGGCCAGGGGAGTTGCCGCGGCGGTGACAATGTTTGTTGCTCCCGGCAGGAAGAGGACGTGGGGGAAAACAGATTTTAACGCCCCGTCGATGCTGGCCATGCGGTACATCAAGGGCGGGGGCCAGATGTTTTCGGCCGAGCGAAGTCGCAGGCCAATGACGCCACCGGGACGGAGTCGGGCGGCGCAGGTCTGGAAAAACTCCCGGGTGTAGAAGCGGTTGGCCTGTCCCGACGCCGGGTCCGGCATGGCTACGATGATCAGATCATAGGCATCGCTGTGACGTAAAAACTCCCGGGGATCGGCAAAGATCAAACGGACCGGCTGGGTGTTCAGGGTGCTTTGTCGCTGCGGGGGCATATGCCGTGAGACCATCCGGACCATTCTTGAATTGATTTCCACCACATCTATCTTCTCTACCGGGTGTTGCCGGAGGGCCTCCACCATCCCTTCCGTTCCCCCGCCCAGCAACAAAACCTTACGGGGATGAGGGTGTTGCAGAGCAGTCAGGTGGGCAAAGGTTTCTCCATCCGTGCCTTCCGTTTCAAAAGACAAAACGTCGTTTTCAAAGACCGCCGCCTGGCCGTACAGACCGGTAACGGTGATCCGACCGTAAGCTGTATCCTGACTTTCCAACAGGTGGGGGTGATTCCATCCGATCGTCTTCCGATCCAGCCAGGATGTCCAATTGAGGGCGATTAGGCAGCAGACGACCAAGACAGTTGCCGGCCGCCAGGCCTTATCTGTTTTCTTCAGGAAGAACAGCGGGGTCAGGGCGATAAAAACGCTGCCGAGCATGGTTGCGGCTGAAACAGGGATGTCAAATTTCAAAAGGAGGGTGGAAAGGATTCCCCCTGTGAGGGCGCCGAGGCTTTCGATACCGTAGGCCCCGGCCAGGGTCCGCTTGTTATCCGGCTTTTCGTGGATAAAAATCGTAGCGGCCAGAGGAAAAAGAAAACCAGTCAGCAATCCGATAGGAAAAAGAGCCAGCACCGGGACGAGCAGTTGCTGATAAAATGGCAGATAAGCCCCGGGAACGCCTGCAAATAACAGCCGGCTGCCACGGATGAAGAGGACGTCCAGAGGGAGGAGAACGGCAAGGCAGAGAAAAGCGAAGGTCATGGCTCCAGCCGTGGCTAAACGATAGCGGCTGATCACGGCCCCGGCGGCAGTGAAGAAAAGCCATACCCCCAGCGCGAAAAGATAAATCAATTCCACGCCATAGAAGGCTACGGCAAGCTCCCGGAGGAGAATAACCTGGCTCAGGAGGGAGACGAGGCCGATATTGAATAGGATTAACTGCATAGCGGCGTTAATTACTTCCCGCAGTCATGAGGTATTTCAACAACCACTATCTGAACAAGTCTGACAAGAGGTTGTCCAACCCAGTTTTAACCCCGCTGCTCCTTGACATGACGAACGATATGCGCCGAATCTTCATAACAGCGTTTACCAAAAGGCATGATGAGGTACAGCCCGGATGCATCCGCCGCAATGGCAGCGGCAAGTTCACAGGCCTGATCCAGGCCGAAGCGGCGCTGATCCGCAGGCGTTTCATACCGCGTGAAACTTGCCACGATATCCTCCGGTACTACAATCCCCGGAATACGGCCGTTGGCCAGAAGTGCTGCGCTACGGTGGCTGACCAGAGGCATGATGCCGGGGAATAACCTGATCGTCAGTCCCACCATGGCGTCACGCAGCTTTCTGTAGTCATCGAGAGTAAAAACCGGCTGGGAGAACACAAACTCCGCTCCGGCGTCGATTTTGGTTTTGAGCCACCGAATTTGTGCCGGGATCGGCCGTCCGATGGCACAACCGGCACAAAAGTCGGGAGGGTCCGCCAACCCCTCCCCGTTGATGATCTTTCCATCGCGCAGCTCGCGGATCAGGCGCAGCAATTCGACGGAACTCCGCATGTCCACAACGCGGTGAGCCAGATTGCCCAGATGCCCCATGGAGGGCGCATCACCTGTAATCGCCAGCAGACCGCGCAGACCGGAGTCCCAACCTCCGATAAGTGTGGAGTGGAGCCGCATAAGGTTGGATTGGGTCACACTGAAATGGCAGATTGAAGGAATCTTAAGGACATTCTGGAGGCGAGTGGCCGTTACTATCGCATCCCGTCCGACGGTCGCCCCCGCATTGTCCGGTACATCGAACATGTCCGCCCCGGCTGCCGCAACTTTTGACGCACCCTGCACAATCTCATCCAGAGACTGCTTGCGATCGGCGCGTATTTCCACACTGACAATGAAGCGGGTTGATTTCATCATGGAACGAACGGTGTTGTCTGTGATTTCCGGTCGTTCAAAAAGGACAGGGGCTGGCTCGGCAGAGATTTGAATGCGTGGCCGCGGCGTGACAGCCCGCTGCCCCAGCACACCCGCCATCCTGCGGATGTGATCCGGCGTCGTGCCGCAACAACCGCCAACAACCGCCACTCCGGCGGCGGACAGCGAAACCGCTGCAGCAGCGAAATCATCCGGCGTAAATTCATACGTCACGACCCCTCGCTCGATCCGCGGATGCCCGGCATTCGGCGAGGCGGTTAAGGGAAGATCGGTGCGAGCGCCGATGTAGGATGCCACCCGCACAATCTCGTCCGGATGGTAACAGTTTGTTCCCACAGCGATGACGCCCGCCCGGTGTGCCTCCCGGAGAAGCTGATCCACGCGGTTCCACCGCTGTGATCCTCCTCCCGTATTGCCGATCTGGAAAATGACCGGTAGGCCGGTCTCGGTCGCTGCTTGCAGCGCCGCCCGCGCTTCCCGCAAATCCACAAACGTCTCCAGCAACAGTGCATCGGCCGCGCCGAGGGCCTTGCACTTATTGCGATAGACATCGAGCAGGGTGTCGGCTGTGTAATCATCCAGCCGCAACCCCAGTCCCAATGGCCCCATCGAGGCCCAGACCATGCATTCCGAACCGCCAGCCTCCCGCGCCAGAGTTACCCCGGCACGGTTTGTCTCTTCACACAACTCCGCCACACCCGCCTCGCCGAAGACCAGCGTGTTTGCCGCAAACGTATTGGTAACCAGAATCCGTGATCCTGCCGAACGATAGGCGGCATGGAGGCTCCTGACCGTTTCTGGTTGTCTGAGATTGAGGAGTTCAACGGGCTCATCGCCTGTACCGCTCGCCTGACGCAGGCAGGTTCCAATCGCTCCGCTACTGATCAGTACATTGCCCCCCAATTCACGCATTATGAAATCTGCCATTCAGATCTTCCCCTATTGCCCAACAGCGAGTTGAGCGAAATCACAATTGAGACCGGCATGATCCCCAATATTTTACTTGAATTCGGACTCGTGAAATACAATCGCCTGGAAGGTCTGGAATTCCGCTCCTGTACGCCAGCTCCCCTCGGCAAGTCCCGCCTTCAGGCAAAGCTGATTGAGCATCTCTTCCCGGCTCCAGCCCTGCTCGGTGGCCACCTGGGGAAGAAAGACAGCCCCGGCCCGGCCTTTCTGGAGGAGGACGCCGTCCCTGCCGACGACGATATCTTCCGCCCGGGGAACGGGTTTCATCGGCGTCAGGACGGATAATTCGATTTCGATATCCCTCATTTCGGCAATGGTTACGGGACGGAATCGAGTGTCGTTGAGGGCGGATTGGATGGCCATTGTCCCCACAAGCTGGCCGAGAGGCGCCTCGGGGATGAGACGTCCAATGCAGCCTCTCAGATTTCCGAATTTTTTCAGGGTGACAAAGACGCCGCGATATTCCTGTACGGCCGGAGAAAACCCTCTGGCCAGGGGGACGGTCTCCGTCGTGAGATAGCGGGTGATCGTCTTTCTGGCCAAGGCGAGGAGGGCTTTTTTGTCTCCAGGCTGTAGCTCATCCGCCGTGCCGGAAGCCGGTTTTACCACCGCCGGTTGAGGTGCGTCAACGGTCAGCGCCACCGCTCCATAACCTACGACCCGGGACCGGTCTCCGATGGCGATATCTCCGGAGTTGGCGTAACTGACGACCTTTCCCCCTTTGGCCCCCATGACCTTGGCCGCAGCCATAGCTGTGAGAATCGGACCTTCGCCGCAGGCCCCGGTATGGAGATTCGCAATCCCCTTGTTCATCGGGGCCTTGATGGCTTCCTGGACCCGTTGCGGATCAAGTGTGGCAATGGCGGCCAGGATCGGGATATCCACAGCGACGGCATCGGCATGGGAAGGATAGTGGGAAAGATCGGAGCTGGCGACGATCAGGGCGTTTTTCCCTTTCAGAATCTTGCCCAGAGCCTGGCCGAAGCGCTCGCAGAGGCGGGCGTCGGGGGTGCCGATGATCACGGGGACGATCTTAGCCTTTGGGAAAACAACCTGGATGAAGGGGACCTGGACTTCCACGGAATGTTCGTTTTGGTGAGGGGAGGAAGTAAGGACGCAGTCCGGGGATGCCGCTTTCAGAGCCTCCACGATTGTCCTGTCCACCCGGGCGACCCCGAGAGGTGTAGCGAAGCCGTCGCCGGGGTAGATGGCGATCTTGTTGAAGTGGGGGGAGGTATGATTCGTACCGAGAATTACCACGGTATCATAGCTATGCCCCCGGGCCTGGCTATATCCGTCGGCGGCGATCTGTCCTGAATAAATGTAGCCGGCGTGGGGCAGGATGAGGGCCAGGGGATTGGGCGCCGATACGGGTGACCCATCCTCAAGAAAACCGGTTATGGCTGCCCTGAGGATCTCGGGCGATTCTGAATAAAACTTTCCGGCGACAACGGGGGGGCGAACGGTATCCATTTCCGGTTCCTTTCTGGCTTGAATAACCACGGCAAAAGACATCAAAAGAATAAGGATCAAAACGATGAAAAAATAGCGTCTCTTCATATCTCACTGCCTCTATGTCCAAACGCCGGCGATCTTCCGACGGCAGAAGGTGCAACGACCGTCTTTGACGTGCATCTCCTCAAGGAAGAAACCCGTGCGTTTGATTACCACTTTTTTACAGTTCGGGCAATAGGTGTGATTGCCCGGATGGTTGGGTACGTTGCCGACATAGGCATAATTAATGCCCTTGGACATGGCCATCTCTCTGGCCCGCTCCAGCGAGGCCACCGGGGTCGGAGGAAGATTCAGGAGCTGATAATCGGGGTGAAAGCGGGTGAAGTGAATCGGCACATCGGGACCTATCTCGGCAAGAATCCATGCGATCAAACCCTTTAGCATCTCCTCGGAATCATTGAGAGTCGGTACCACGAGATTGACAATTTCCAGGTGCACCTTTCTCTTGCTTATCTCTTTGATGGTATTTAGAACCGGCTTTAATTCCGCCCCGCAGACATTCCGGTAAAAGCTCTCGCTGAAGCCCTTGAGATCTATTTTAATGGCATCGAGGACCTGACACATCTCCAGCAGGGGCGCCTTATTCATGAAGCCGCAACTGATGATTACCGGGCGAAGGCCCTGCTTTTTTGCGTCTCTGGCGATATCGATAAGATATTCGGCGAATACGGTCGGTTCATTGTAGGTAAAGGCGATGACCGGGGCCTTCCGGGCGTAGGCCGACCTGACAATCAGGGAGGGAGGGGTGTAGGAGGTATTGAGATCTTCGGGCCAAGCCTGGGAGATTTCCCAGTTCTGGCAGAATTTGCAGCTCAGGGGACATCCGGCGGTAGCCAAAGAAAATGCCGCCGCTCCGGGAAGGAAATGATAAAAAGGTTTCTTTTCGATGGGATCGACATGAATGGAGACCGGGCGCCCATAAACGAGGCTCCGGAGCTCCCCGCTGACATTGATACGGGCACGGCACCGGCCCCGCTGACCATCCTTGATAATGCAGTTCTGGGGGCAGAGGAGACACTTGACAAGGTTTTCTTCGTGACGATGGGATTGACCTTTTGCGGTGATCGCCATGGTGTGGCAGCTTCGACAGTCCTTGCCGGCCAGGGGAACGGAGGTCCAGAATCTGGCCCGGGGGGCCTGGCGGATCAGTTCATCCCGGGGATCGGCAGCCAGTGCCGAGGTCAGGGCCGAATTCATGGGATGAGGAATGATCTGGGCAAGGCCGGCCAAGGCAGCAAACCGCGTGATGTTTGTCAGGAGGTCGCGTCTAGTTAACATGGGTAAAATTCTACTTCCCCCCTCATGTCCCGTCAATAACAAATTGCGCTTGACATAACAAATTACCCCGGATGGACAGTATTATATTTCTCCTTGACGCACAAGGAGAACACGGCTATGTTATTTTTAATATACACTAAAAAGTAAGCCCGCATCCAGCGCCAAACTCTGTTTGCAAAGGATGCCCGGCTCCCCTGCGATTGATTTAGACCATCATCTTGGCAAAGGGGGTTTTACCCCCACTTTGACCCTCAGCATAAAGTTCCCTCATTAAAAGCAGGGGGCAATTAATTAGTTAACTCCTTTCCAATGCATGAAGAATTTAGACTGTCACTACTGGTTCCTTCGGTGGAGCGGGGATAGCACGATTGCCCACTGAAAGCGCTATGGGCGGATAGGTGGAAGTATTGATTATGTGAATTTGGCACCGTAACAATTCAATACCTGAGAAGGAGGGGTGTATGGACAAGATTCTGAGGATCGATATGGGGGCCGAAGGCGGCCCAAAGATGCAAGTGGAATCTCTCGGTGAATATGCGGGACTCGGAGGGCGGGCGATGACTTCATCCGTTGTCGCCAAAGAAGTGCCACCATTTTGCCACCCCCTGGGCGGAGAGAATAAGCTCGTCATTGCCCCCGGTCTCCTTTCCGGAACCGGCGCCGCCATGTCGGGACGCTTATCCGTAGGCTGCAAGAGTCCCCTGACGGGGGGCATCAAAGAGGCCAATTCCGGAGGGCAGCCGGCCCAGGTGCTGGCAAGGCTTGGGTATGGGGCAATTATCCTGGAGGGAAAGCCGCAAGGGGACGATCTGTACAAAGTTTTCATTAACAAGGACGGCGTCAAGATTGAAGCGGATAACAGCCTCAAGATGATGACCAATTATGACCTCGTCAGCAAGATGAAAGGGGAGTACGGCGATAAAATCGCCTGTATTTCCATCGGGCCGGCCGGAGAGATGAAAATGCAGTCTGCCTCCATCGCCTGCACGGACCCGGAGCAGAGACCATCAAGACACGCAGGGCGAGGGGGCACAGGGGCGGTCATGGGAGCGAAGGGCGTCAAGGTGATTGTTCTCGATGACACTGGCTGTAAGGCGCGCCCACCCAAGGATCTCCAAAAATTCAGGGCAGCCAATAAAATATTTGTAGAGGGACTATCCCGTCACCCCGTCACCGGTCAGGCTCTTCCCGCCTACGGGACCAATGTATTGACCAATATCTTAAACGAAGCGGGCGCTTATCCCACCTGCAACTTCAAAGTAGGACAATTTGCCGGTGCCGGCAAGATCAGCGGCGAAACCATTGCGGAACTGGAAACAAAACGCGGGGCCGGACCAACCCATGCCTGTCATCGTGGTTGCGTGATCCGTTGTTCGGGTATATACAACGACAAGGACGGTAATTTCCTTTCCAAGCAACCGGAATATGAAACGGTCTGGGCCCACGGCGGCCATTGCGGTATCGATGACCCCGACGCCATCGCCATGCTTGATTTCCTGGATGATACTTACGGGCTCGATACCATTGAGACGGGGGTAGCTATCGGTGTGGCTATGCAGGCCGGCGTTGTAAGTTATGGCGACGCCCAGGCCGCTATCAATCTTGTCAAGGAAATCGGCAAGGGAACGCCTCTCGGCAGGATCCTCGGCAGCGGCGCCGCCGTCACGGGCAAGGTTTTCGGCGTGGAAAAAGTCCCCGTCGTCAAAGGTCAGGCGATGCCCGCCTACGATCCCCGGGCCGTACAGGGCATTGGCGTCACCTATGCCACGAGCCCCATGGGAGCGGACCACACGGCAGGTTACAGCATTGCGACCAACATCCTCAAGAGTGGCGGCTTCGTTGACCCATTGAAGCCCGAAGGCCAGGTAGCGCTCTCCAGGAACCTGCAAGTTGCCACCGCCGCCATCGACTCGACAGGGATGTGCCTGTTTATCGCCTTTGCCATTCTTGATCAACCGGATACCTTCCAGTCACTCCTCGACT
Organism: Syntrophus sp. (in: bacteria); assembly: GCA_025355725.1. Classification (GTDB taxonomy): domain Bacteria; phylum Desulfobacterota; class Syntrophia; order Syntrophales; family UBA8958; genus UBA8958. The sequence continues at coordinate 3,169 of JANXZC010000005.1, read as the reverse complement.
TGTTGAACTCCTTCTATGGTCTGGAGCTCACGGCAGACAGTGTTTCCGATCTCGGGAAGAAGGTGCTGAGGATAGAGCGCGATTTCAACAGCCGCGCCGGTTTCACCAAAGAGGACGACCGTTTGCCGCGGTTTTTCTACACTGACCCCGTACTTCCTCATAATGTCACTTTCATGGTCAAAGACGAAGAGTTGGACAGTCTGTTTGATTGGTAAACATGTTGCGGGGGCGACTTCCAGCCGCCCCCGCAACTTTATGAGGTGCATTTTCAGGTGAAAGTTACCGTCAAATTGTTCGCTTCCCTGCGCAAGGATCGGTTTGCCGTTGACGACTTCGATTACCAGGAGGGCGTTACGGTAGGTCACATCCTTGCGTCCCTGAATATCTCCGAAGAAGAGGCGGCGATCATTTTCATCAACGCCCGCCACGGGGGGCCGGATTCTCCCCTCAAAGAGGGAGACCTGCTGGCAATATTTCCGCCGGTGGGGGGCGGGTGAAATGGAAAGTCTCAAAGAGTACCTTTTAGACCGTGCTGAGAATGGACTGATCCCTCTTTCCATCCAGACATGGGCGGTCCAAAATTTCGGGCTCACTTTTTCAGCCGTTGAGGAAGCCATCCTGTCGCTGAATCTGCTGCCGGCCCGCTACCAGAGAAATCAACGGAGCCTTTCCTGTCGGCAGCAGCTTTCCCTGTTCCGGGGTAAAGTAGCCGTGATCGGCTGCGGCGGTCTGGGAGGCTATATCGTCGAGGAACTGGCGCGACTCGGCGTCGGCCATATCACCGTAGTCGATCACGACACGTTTGAGGAGCATAATCTAAACCGCCAGTTGTTTTCTAAAGTTGATAACCTGGGGCAGCCCAAGGTGGCCGTCGCCGCCGGCAGGGTAAAAGAGATCAACCCCGCCGTAACCATTGAAGCGGTGCAGAATGCCTTCACAGGCAGCAACGGCAGGGGGCTTATCGAAAAAGTCGATGTTGTGGCAGACGCCCTCGACAGCATTCCGCGCCGTCTCGAATTGGCGGAGGTATGCGAAAAATGCGACATCCCGCTGGTCCATGGAAGCGTCGGCGGCTGGTACGGTCAGGTTGCCACCCAATTTCCGGGAGAATACACACTGCAAAAAATCTATTCCCGATGTAGTGGCGAGGGAGGCATCGAAAAGGACCTGGGGAATCTATCTTTCGTCGTTCCCATAATCGCGAGTATTGAAGTTGCCGAAATAGTCAAGATCCTGCTTGGGGAAGGATCAACATTAAGGGGAAAGATGCTTTCGCTGAACTTGCTCGATATGGAATTTACAGAAATCACCTTTTGAAGCCGATGAATATCCTGCCGACAAACGAAACTCCGGCCCTAAAACCTTATCCAACCAAGTTGTTCGTCGAAACAACCACCCGCTGCAATCTCCAATGTCCCATGTGCCTTAAACAGAGGCATGATGCAGAATTTCTGGAAGGGGACATATCCGCAGGTACATTCATGGCCCTGCTGCCGGCCCTGCCAACCTTGGAGGCCCTGATCTTGAACGGTATCGGTGAGCCGCTCCTTCATCCCCGCCTCGATGACTTCATCGGTCTTGCCAGAGAGACAATGGACAAAAACGCCTGGATAGGATTCCAGACCAATGGTCTGCTCATAGACGGGGAACGGGCCATGTCGCTGGTCAGGGCGGGAGTGGACCGGATATGCCTTTCTGTTGATGCAGTATCCCCTGCGACCTTCAGCAGCATCCGCCAGGGAGGAGAATTCAGGAACGTCGAGGGAGCCCTTAAAATGCTCCATACAGCAAAGAAAACATGCAACGATCGACTTGAAATCGGGGTGGAGTTCGTACTGAGACGCGATAATATTGACGAATTAGCGAAAACAATTCAATGGGCCGCTGCTCAGGGCGCTGATTTTGTGATCGTTACGCAACTTTTCCCCTATCATCAGGCCCTCGTTTCCCAGACGACATACGACGCCAACCTGGACGTTTCTATGTCCATATTTCATGAACACATGAGCAGAGCCGAAAAAGAGGGCATTGACATCAGGCGCTATTACGATGTGTTCATGAAATATGAAAAATCCGCCGACGAAAAGAAAATAATTGCTTTTGTGGAATCCCTGGTGGCGGATGCCTTACGGCAGGGAATTGCATTGAATCTTCAGAAGCTGTTTTCAACGGATCATGCCTGGGTTGAAAAGATGGAAAAGGTCTTTGCCAGGGCACGTTCCGTTGGGGCCGAGATGGGGATAAAGCTTCGATTGCCGGAAATTATCCCTAAAAGCGCCCGCCGGTGCGAGTTCGTGGAGGAAGGCAGCATCTTTGTTTCCTGGGATGGAAACGTCCATCCCTGCTATTTTTTATGGCACCATTACCGTTGTTACATAAACGGCGTGGAAAAGATTGTAAAGCCCAAGGTATTCGGCAATTTATCCGCAAGAGGCATCCTGGAGATATGGAATGATCCCCGTTTCGTTTCATTCCGGCAAAACGTCCTCCGCTATGATTATCCCTTTTGTTTCAACTGTAATTTTGCCCTGTGCGACTACGTCGAGGGCGGCGACTTTGAACAGGATTGTTACATCAACTCCGAACCATGCGCCGTCTGTCTATGGTGTATGGACATATTTCAATGCCTGAAGTGAATATAGCGGAAATTTTGCCGGCTAGATACATGATTCATAGCGGCTATATTGACCCGTCGCCATGGGTTGACAGGCAGGACTCCTGAAAGCAATAAAACGTCGCCCATGAAGAAAATGCTTGACTTCAAACAGAAATAAGTGATGTTGATCTCTCAGCGATCATGATATGGACATCAAAATTTTTTGAATTCAAACTTTGTAAGAGGCTGGGAAGAGCTCATTTTCTTTATCATAATCAACTTCTGAGGATATATAGATTCCACTTATCATGATATTACGAATCTAATACGGAAATCGAGATATTTAGAACTCTTAATGGCAGTTACTTGTATGATAATAGATTAATATAGTCCATCGAAATGGTGGGAAAAACATCCGTTTCGTATATTAACTTGTACGGTCGCGCTGCGCGCGACCGTACGGCGAGTTGTGCTTTCGCACTCGCCCGATAGTCCGACCGCGCGCTGATTCGCGCGGCCGAACCAATCGTTCGAGCGCATTCGCCAACAGCCTTGCCGAGCAAGCTCGGCAGC
>JANXZC010000003.1 GCA_025355725.1 Syntrophus sp. (in: bacteria) | reverse complement strand
CTCCCAATTTTCCCAAGAAATCATGGCTCAAAATCAGTCAAATCCGAACACTGTCTGTTGAGAGGATTGGTAAAATCATTGGTAAAGCATCTCTGGAAGATTTGAATCAGGCCGTAGAAGGGTTGAATGAAATAATTGCGTAACAAAACCAATCCAGCCGACTGCTGTAGGTGGCGGCTGATCTTTTCATTCGATCTACCAATGCTCATCAGGAACGGAACCGGTGCCCCGGCGCGGGTCTTCGCCGTGCTGCCATAACAGCCTAAACGGAAGTTCATAATTGTTAAGGAGGATGAAGGATTTATGAGAAAAATCGGTTATTTTTGCTTGATATTGAGTTTATTTGTCCTTTCCGGATGCGTATGTGGAACTCAGAAAAACATCAAAGGCGTCTCTGAAGTTCAAATGCTGACGGAGGAATACCCGCCGGTTACCTTCATGAAAGATGGAAATGTCACAGGTTTCGTCACCGATGTGGTGCGGGAGATCGTTGCCCGCCAGGGCATTCGGGACAGCATCCGGTTGACCTCTTGGGACGAAGCCTACAAAACGGCCTTGAGCAACCCGAATGTGGTCCTTTTCAGCACCGAAAGAACGGAAAAACGGGAGAAGCTGTTTCAATGGGTAGGTCCGGTCGGGAAAAACAGCGCGATCTTTTATGCTAAGAAAGGCTCCCGTATCAAAATCGGCAGCCTGGAAGAGGCCCGGAAGATTGCCGCCATCGCCACGACTACCGACTGGTTCACGGAACAGTACCTGAAGAGCAAAGGCTTTACCAATCTGGTTAGTTCGCCTCTTCCCGGCACCAATGTTAAACAACTCATGAAGGGCGAGGTACAGCTTGCGGTCTTTACCGATATTACCGTCCCGGAGATTGTAAAAAATGCGGGATACGGCATGGATGATCTGGAACCGGTCTTTACCGTGAGCAATACCTATTTTTATATCGCCGTGTCCCTGGGGACGCCGGAGGAGACGGTCAGAAAATGGCAGTCGGTCCTCGATGCCCTGAAGGCGGACGGAACCTTCGCAAAGATATACCGGCGGTATTTGCCCAATGCCGATCTTGACGATCTATTGAGGAAATAAAGGGAAGGTTTTGTCTGACGTCCTTGACACAAATGGTTTTGTCGGCATTCCTCCCGTCAGCCCAGCCTAAACCATTCCGTAACCCGCGTCAAAGGCCTGGAGATTGATGGCCAGTTGTCCCGCGGCCAGGCGCGCGGCAATCGCCTCCTTGAACTCTTCCCGGTTGAAGGGGACGACGTTCAGGCGGCCCAGGGCGCCGAGCATGATGATATTGACGAGGATGGAATTCCCCAGCGCCAGGGCCCGGGCGGTGGCGGCGATAAAGCGTGCGGCGGGGAGGACCTCCTTGACGGCGGCCTCCATTTCCGCCACGGGCGGATAGACCATATCCCCCTTGATGACCCCCACGGGATAGATGGGGTGGTTGTTCGTCAGCAGAATGGTATCGGGATTGCCGTAGAGAGCCAGGACCCGGAGGGCCTCCGCCGGTTCCAGGGAAACGATGACGTCCGCCCGGCCTTTGGGGATCTGGGGACTGGCCAGGACTTCGCGGGAAATCCGCAGGTGGCTCATGACGGAGCCGCCCCGCTGGGAGGCCCCGAAGGTCTCCCCGATCGTGACGATAAACCCCTTTTTAGCCAGCATTCCTCCCAGGAGCCGGGAGGCCAGGACGTTTCCCTGACCGCCGACACCGGTGATGATAACGTTGTAAGGATCTTTTGCAAGTTTAACTTCGGACATGATCAGGCAATCTCCTTTCTGACAATGGCCCCGGCGGGGCAGATGTCGGCGCAGACCCCGCAGCCGACGCAGATGATCTCGTCGATGCGGCTGACCTTTTTCTCCCCGTCCCAGATGAGTCCCGGACAGCCGAAGATCCGGGTGCAGATCCGATTGCAGCCGCAGTCCTCTCCCCGGCAGCGGGACTCGTCCACCGTGACCTCATAGTCCTTCTTCCCCCGCCGTTCGGGGCTCAGCGCGCAGGCCCGGCGGAGAATAAGGACCTTGGCCCCGTCGGCGTATTCCATGAGGTGGTTCAGCTTTTGCCGCGTCTTTTCCAGGTTGAAGGGATCGCTCACCTCCACCTTGGCCCCCATAGCCCGGCAGATCTTTTCCATGTCCAGGGCGGGAACCGTGTCGCCCAGGACGTTCGTCGGCGAACCGGGGTGGGGCTGAAATCCCGTCATGGCGGTGCCCCGGTTGTCCATGAGCATGAGGGTGAAGGGGGAGCGCTGGTGGATGGCGTTGGCCAGGGCCGGCATGGCGGCATGGAAAAAGGTGGAATCGCCGCATACTGCCATAACGGGCTGGCCCATGCCGAACTGTTTGAGCTTGCCGAAACCGCTGGCGATGCCGCTTGCCGAACCCATGGCATGGAGGGTCTTGCAGGTGTTGAAACCGGCGGCCATGGTCCCCATGACGTAGCAGCCGATATCCCCGCAGACGAAGCCGCCCCGGCCGTCCAGTTTCACGGCGTTATTGATGGACCAGTAGGAGGCCCGGTGGGGACAGCCGGGACAGAAGGTCATCCCCCGGGGCGGGGCGTAGCGTGCCGCCAGGGCCTTGACGGCTCCGGAAAAAGCCGCCGGCGCTCCTTCGTAGGGGACGGCAAAGATGCGGGACAGGGCCGCGAGGACGAGGTCGGGATTGAGTTCCCCCAAGGAGGGCAGATGGCCAGACTTCTTGCCGAAAAATATCTTGCCGCCGATCTCCGCGCCGGCTTCGGCGGCGACGACCTTGACGTGGTCCTCCAGGGTGGGGGCGACCTCCTCGACGAAGAGGATCTGCGGCGCGGCGGCGAGATGCTTTTTCAAGAGCCGCTGGGGAAGGGGCCAGGTCGTGGCCAGCTTGAGGATCCCTACGCGCTCCGTCAGGCCCAGGATGCTCACGGCCTCCCGGCTGTATAGGGAGCAGGCACTGCTCGTGACGATGAGGAGTTCCGGGGCGGCGGGACCCGTATAGGTGTTGAAGGGGCAGGTCTCGAAGATTTCCGCCGCCCGTTTCATCTTTTCCTGCTGGGGACCGTGCTGGGCTTCCGGGGCTGCCACGATCATGGCGATCATCGGTCCCGTGTCCGGGTCGAGAAGCGGTCCGCTGTAATGAAATTCCGCCTTAGCTGCCGTGGCGGGGAGGGGGCCGAAACGGACGTTGCCGCTCGCATGGGACAGGCGGGTGACGCTCCGTACCATGACGATATTCCTGATCTTTTCGGAAAGGGCGAAGGCCCAGGGGATGATGTCCTTCGCCTCCTGAAAGTCTCCCGGCTCCAGGAGGGGGATTTCGAGTAGTTGGGCAAAGAGGCGCGATTCCCCTTCGTTGACGCTGGAGAGGGCGCCGGGATCGTCGCAGGTAACGAGGAGCATGCCCCCCCTGGTTCCCGAACTGGCCAGGTGGAGGAGGAAGTCGGAGGCCACGTTGACGCCGTTTTGCTTCATGACGCACAGGGAACGGAGTCCGGCGAAGGAGGCGGCGGCCGCCACCTCTACGGCCACTTTTTCATTGGTTGACCATTCAACGTACAGGTTGCGCTCTTTGGCCACCTGGGAAAAGCACTCGATGATCTCGGAGGAAGGGGTGCCGGGATAACCGGCGGCGACGTTGATCCCCGCCTCCAGGGATCCCCGGACGATTGCCTCGTTGCCCATGAGGAGATGCGAGGCATTTTTGCCTTCATCAATCAGATATGACATGACGACTCCTTTCCGTTTATTCAGTTCTCCAGAATCCGGTCTGTCACTTCCGCGGTCAGGCGGAGGCAGGCCGTGCCCGCTTCCCCGTTCAGTCTCCCCGTCTCCATACAGCGGCGTATGCCACGCTGTTTCTTATTGCCCGCCGCCCACTCCAGGTGTTCCCGGTTTTCCCCGGGCATATCCTCGATGATCAGGTATTCCTGCCGCTGGGCTTCCCGGACGATCTCTTCACCCCGCTGTGTCCTGACGATAAGGGTGTTCAGGTCGGGTTGTCCCTCGAGGACGCCCACGGATACGTCGGCAAACTCGGATGTCATGTCGAGACAGTAGCCGCAGGTATCCGGGACCAGGGGACGGATCTCGTTGAGGGGAAACTCCCGTTTCTCTCCCGGGAGGTAAACCTCCAGCACCGACGCCGGAGGCGGCGGGATATCGACCTTGACAATGTCCTGGAGGGGAACTCTCTCCGCCAGAAAGGCCTCGAATTTACGGAAGTCGAGGGCCCAGGTGCAAAAGAGGCCGATTACCAGTGCCGTGGGGTCCTGAAAAGGTGATTTTTGCAGGGGATTCATCCTCATCTGGGCCACTGCCGTGGCCTGGCAAGGGGTGGCGACTACGCCCAAGGCCTCGTGTCCGGCGGTAACGGCCCGATTCAGGGTCGCCAGGGTGGGGGCGGCGGTATATTTGGAGAGGCTGTGCCGCCATACCCCCGCCGGACGGGTGACTAATTGGGGGACAGGAAGGAGCCCCTTCCGGCCTGTGAGGATGGCGCCCCGGATACAACCGCTGCGGAGGGCGAAATACATCAGGGCGGAGACAGTGCCCCCGGACTGGAACGGTTGTCTTTTCAAGCGGGTGCCGGCCCGGGCGACATGGATGCTCCGCCAGTTTCCCAGGGGATGGCCGTCATAAGGTTTAGCGAAGAGAAATCGGGAAATACCGTCCAGGTCCACCTCGACCTTGGGGCAATAGGCAAAACAGCGCCCCTCTTCCCGGGTGCAGGGAAAAAGGTAGGCCGTCTTCCCCCGGTAGGAGCGAAAATAGGGGCAAAGGTCAATGCAGGCGCCGCAGCCGCTGCACAATTCCGCCTGAATGACGCGCTCGGCGAGTTTATTTGCTCCGAAATTATTCATGTCAAGACCTCTTTCTTCTTTCTCTTAAGTCTTTACTGCGATGCCCGTGCCGGTTATAGATGCCGAGGGGCTGTCCACCACCGCATGCATGTATGTGACATTTCAGAATACCTGTATCAAACTGTGAAATAATGCAAGACTAATCATTAAAAAGGAAAAATGGCCATGGACAAGAATGAAATCTTTCGTTAAAAAGCAATAGAATCCATGATGGAGAGGCAATAAACACAATGAAAATTTCAATTATTCTTGCTCATCCCGATGATGGTAGCTTCAATCACGCCATTGCGCAGACAGCGGTTGTACGGCTGGAAGGCAATGGACATAAGGTATATTTCCATGATCTCTATAAGGAGGGCTTCGATCCGCTCCTGTTTAGCGAAGAAATCCCCACAGACGCACAGTTGCCGGTGGCAATTGCGGAACATTGCCGGGAAATCGCCGCCGCAGACGGGATAATCGTTGTCCATCCGAACTGGTGGGGACAACCTCCTGCAATATTGAAAGGATGGGTGGACAGAGTGATTCGACCGGGTATCGCGTACGAGTTTCTGGAAGGCAATTCCGGAGCAGGCATACCGAACGGACTGCTGAGGGCCAAAGCCGCCCTTGTCTTCAATACGTCGAATACGGAAATAGAGCGGGAAATGGAGGTTTTTGGCGACCCCCTGGAAACAATCTGGAAGAATTGCATCTTCGGTCTTTGTGGGGTCCCCAATTTTTACCGCCGCATGTTCGGCGTTGTTGTTACCAGTACCGCAATTCAGCGAAAAGAGTGGCTTGCCGAGATAAGGAGAAACATTGATACGTTCTTTCCGAAAGAAGGCGTGGCCGGTTTCAAGCATATTACATGACTGAAATATCTCCATGGTTATGGCTGTCCTACGCATTTTTCATATTTTGTCTTATGGACAGCGGTGTGTCTTTACTCTATACGTTTGTCATCATGGGATAATAGCTGTCCCTGAAAAAAAGATTCATTTGATGCTCATGCCAGAAGTCATCAAATGTGTTGATATAGAGTGCCGGGATGCCCCGGAATCGAAAAGTGTGGATTTGTCTATCAACAACTTTACATTCGATATGGAGGTGTTTTATGATGGAAGAAGAAATCAATGAGAAACTGGAAAGCAAAGGTGTAAGCCGACGTTCCGTCCTGAGAGGTGCTGTAACCCTGGGTGCAATGACGGTGGGCGGAGGTTTGGCCCTGAACATGGCCGTACCGGGAACAGCGGAGGCTATGATAAGAAAGCTTCCCAAAAAGTGGGATGAGACCTGGGATGTCGTGGTGGTCGGCTCCGGGTTTGCGGGGCTGGCAGCGGCGGCCGAAGCGGCAGGGGCGGGATCCAAAGTGGTGATCCTGGAAAAGATGCCCATTTATGGAGGAAACTCCATCATCAACGGCGGGGGCTATGGGGCCTACGATGACAAATTGCACCTTCGTAAGAAACTGAACCTGGGCGACGACACCGCGAAACAGCATTTCGACGACACCCTGAAGGGGGGCGATTATTACAACATGCCCGAGCTTGTGCAGGTTATGGTCAGTGAATCGCCAGACGCCCTGAACTGGATGATCGATGAAGGCGGTCTCAAACTTCGTGATGTATTGACCAAAGGCGGCGGACACACGGCTTACCGTTGCCATTTTTCTGAAACAATGTGGGGAAAGGACTATACCGAAGCTCTTAAAAAGATTGCGGAGAAACGCGGAGCAAAAATGATCCTCGGTTCGGAAGTCACCTGGATATGGCGCAAAGACGCCGATCCGAAGAGCCCCGTCCTGGGGTTGGAAGTCAAAAGGGGCAGGAGAACGTTGAATCTCAGGGCCCAGAAGGCGGTTGTTCTGGCTTCCGGCGGGTTCAGCCAGGATGTCAAGATGCGGACGGATCACTATCCCAAGCTCACGGGGGACTTCAACTGCACGAACCACAAGGGTGCGACCGGCGAAATGATTCGGTTTGCCCAGGCCGTCGGCGCCGATGCCCTGCAGCTGAACTTTATCCAGCTCTATCCTTTTGCCGATCCGAATACAGGCACCTTGGATACTCCCGCAGTGTTTCCGTTCAGCGGTCCAGGCCGCGGTGCTATTTATATCAACAAGAACGGGAAACGTTTTGTCAGTGAACTGGAGCGCCGGGACGTCTGCGCCTTCGCACAGACCAACCTGGGACCCGGCATGAAGCCCACCTATACCATCGTCAGTGCCGCCATGGTTCCCTTGATGGGCTATAAACAGGAGGAACTGGATGCCGGCTTGAAAAAAGGCCGTCTTGTCACGGCGGATTCGGTCGGAGAGCTTGCGAAAAAAATCGGCCTCCCCGCCGATGTGGTTGAGAAGACGGTCAGCGACCACAATCGCTATCTAGCGGAGGGGAAAGATCCCGATTTCAACAAACCGATCAACAAAGCGATGCTTCCCCTTGACAAGGGACCTTTTTACGCCGTCGCGCAGTGGCCGGCAGTTCACCACACCATGGGCGGTCTGAGGATCAACAAGAACACCCAGGTCATTGACATCTTTGGCGCTGTCATCCCTAAACTCTATGCCGCCGGAGAAGTTGCCGGAGGCGTCCATGGGTCAAACAGGCTCGGAACAAACGCAACAACAGATTGTGTTGTATTTGGCCGCATTGCCGGCACCAATGCCGCCAAGGGATAACCGATTACATAACCATCAGGGGGTCCGTGACCGAACACGGACCCCCTCCTTGTATTCCGCTTAACCAATCTCTTCATTTTGCTTTCTTAGTTGTGCGACTATTATCGTGATCGTTCAACAGCTAGAAATCGCTGCTTTATAAGTAAAGATTGGGCATATGTCATAAATGACATAAGTAGGTGAAATCCTTGTAAATTTCCCCAAAAACATCTTGACACTTGAAGGCATTAAATATATAGGGAGCCGGTTATTTCAGGCCTGTTTGAAAGACCAAGTGCATCCTGCTCTCCGATCCGCTTTTTCTAAAGAGTTTCTCAATGAAAGGGTGGACAATGGGCGTTGCTGGAAACGGCGCCGCCTCCCATGCTCGGAAAGGGTGAGTCGATGGACGCAACCATGTGAATCAATACCTAAGAAAGGAGCGCATTTTTATGGATGTCAGCAGAAGAGGTTTCTTGAAGATCTCCGGTGCTGTGCTGGCGACCACCGGCCTCGGCGTCAGCCTGAAGCCTGTGTCCGCCTTCGCTCAGCCCCTGAAGGTCAAGTACGCAAAAGAGACCACGACGATCTGCCCATACTGTTCTGTCGGTTGCAGCATTATCGTCTCCACCCGGCAAGGCAAGGTTGTCAACACGGAAGGCGACCCGGACAGCCCCATCAACAGGGGATCGCTGTGCAGTAAGGGTGGTTCCATCTACCAGATGGCCGTCAATGAGAACCGCTTGGGCAAGCCTCTCTACAGAGCGCCATTCGCCACCGAATGGAAGGAAGTGGACTGGGAGTGGGCCCTCGAAAAGATTGCGGAAAATGTCAAGAGAAGTCGTGACGTCAGCTTCAAGACCAACAATGAGAAGGGCGAGCTTGTCAATCGGACAGAGGGGATTGCTTCCGTCGGCAGTGCGGCAATGGATCTTGAGGAATGCTTCACGTATCAAAAATTTCTAAGGGGGTTGGGCCTGGTCTATATCGAACATCAGGCCCGTATCTGACACAGCCCAACTGTACCGGCTCTGGCAGAGTCGTTCGGACGCGGCGCGATGACAAATCACTGGGTTGACTTCCGCAATGCGGATGTAATCCTCATCATGGGAAGCAACCCCGCTTCCAATCACCCTGTTTCCTTCAAGTGGATTCAGGAAGCCATAGACAAGAGAGGGGCAAGACTGCTCTGTGTGGACCCCCGGTTCACCCAGTCGGCGGCTAAATCCCATGTCTATGCCCCCATAAGATCGGGAACGGATATCGCCTTCCTCGGCGGTATGATCAAGTACATTCTGGACAACAATCTGCATTTTGATGAATACGTAAAGAATTACACCAATTCCTCCTTCCTGGTGAACCCGGCGTTAAAGCTTCCCGGCGATAACAACGGCGTCTTCTCGGGGTTGGAAGGCAGTAAGTACAACAAAGACACCTGGTCTTATCAGACCGGCGCCGATGGGGTCATCAAGAAAGACCCGACCCTCCAGGACCCGAACTGTGTTTTCCAGCTCCTGAAGAAGCATTATTCCCGCTACACTCCGGAACTCGTTACCAGGATTACCGGGACACCGAAGGATAAATTGCTGGAGATCTACAAGGAATATGCCTCCACCGGCAAGCCCGACAAGGCCGGCGTTGAACTTTACGCCATGGGCTGGACCCAGCATACCGTGGGCGTCCAGAACATCAGGACGATGTGCATTATTCAGCTTCTCCTCGGTAACATGGGCATCGCCGGCGGCGGCGTTGCGGCCATGCGGGGCGAAGGCAACGTCCAGGGTTCTACGGACCATGGGCTGCTCTTCCACATCTGGCCTGGCTATCTGGGAGCCCCGACGGCATCGCTTAAGACCCTGAAAGATTTTAACGAAAAGCGGACCCCTACCACCAAAGAGAAGAACAGCCTCAACTGGTGGAAAAACACACCCAAGTATTCAGCCAGTTTCCTCCGTTCCATGTACGGGATGAACACCACCCTGGAAGAAGCCTATGCCCTGATGCCCAAACTCGACGACGGGGTCAACTACTCCTGGCTCCAAATCTTCGACCAGATGTACAGGGGCAAGTTCTCTGGCTTCTTTGCCTGGGGAATGAACCCCGCTTGTAGCGGCGCTCATTCCAACAAGGTCCGGGTTGCGCTGGGAAAACTTGACTGGATGGTCAATGTCAACCTCTTTGACAATGAAACAGGCTCCTTCTGGAGGGGGCCCGGTATGGATCCCACGAAGATCAAGACGGAAGTCTTCATGCTCCCCTGCGCCGCTTCCCTCGAAAAGGAAGGAAGCATTGCCAACAGTGGCCGTCTGATGCAGTGGCGTTACAAGGCGGTCAATCCACCCGGAGTAGCTCTCCCCGATGGCGATATCATGAGCGAGATCTTATTCAAGATTCAGGGCCTGTACAAAAAACAGCCCGGCGCTTATGCGGATCCCCTCATGAAACTTACCTGGCCTTACGGAAGAAAGACCGTGGATGGTCATTTCCATTATGATCCCCAGATGGTGGCCAAGGAAATCAACGGCTTCTTCCTGGAAGACAAAAAGGTTGAAGTCCCCAACAAGAAAGGGGAGTTCAAGGAATTTAAGAAGGGCGAACCGGTTCCCGCCTTTGCCTGGCTTCAGGATGATGGTTCAACGTCATCGGGTTGTTGGGTCTATTGCGGGTCCTATGGGGCCGTAAACATGTCCGCACGGCGAGGGAAAAGCGATCCTACGGGTATCGGTTTGTATCCCGAATGGGCGTGGTCCTGGCCGGTTAACCGCCGGATCATTTATAACGGCGCGTCGGTGGACCTCAACGGTAAACCCTGGGATCCCAAACGGGCTGTCATTACCTGGGATGGAACCAAATGGGTCGGCGATGTCCCTGATGGCGTCGGCGATCCCGGTTCGGGAAGGCCTCCTTTCATCATGAAGCCCGACGGCGTGGCCAGTCTCTTCGGACCCGGTCTGGCCGACGGTCCTTTCCCGGAGCACTATGAACCACTGGAGTGCCCCGTAGAGAAAAACATGATGTCCCCCCAGAAAAACAATCCGGCGATCAAACGCTTCGATAAAGCCGGGGTGGGGTCCGACATGGATGTCTATTCCGGCGTGGCAAGTTGCGATCCCCGTTTCCCCTTTGTCTGCTCGACCTACCGGGTCAGCGAACATTGGCAGACGGGTGTTCTGACCCGCTGGTGCCCGTGGCTGGCGGAAATGCAGCCGGGGATGTTTGTAGAAATGAGCGTCGAGTTGGCCAGAGAAAAAGGCATCCGGAACGGCGACAAGACCATTGTAAAATCGCCACGGGGGCAGGTCGAGTGTACGGCCATCGTGACCCACCGGTTCAAACCCTTTAATATCGACGGCAACACTATTCACGAAGTGGGCATTCCCTGGCACTTCGGCTGGATCACGACAAAAGACCGGAAATACAATCCGGGCGACAAGAAGGCCGAGGTCTTTACCTACGGTGATGCAGCCAATCTGCTGACGTCAACTATTGGCGACGCCAATACCATGATTCCTGAGAGCAAGGCCTTCATGGTCAATGTGATCAAGAAGTGAGGGGGTGAGAGATTATGGCTGAAAAAACAAAACTAATCGATGTTTCGAAATGTACCGGCTGCCGGAGTTGCCAATTGGCTTGTAAGCAGTGGAATCAGCAGCCGGCAAAACAGACCGAGAATTATGGAACCTATCAGAATCCGCCCGATCTTCAGTCGAACACCTGGACTCTGATCCGATTCCAGGAAATTGCCGAGAAAGACAAAGTCAAGTGGCTCTTCAGAAAAGACGGTTGTATGCACTGCACCAATGCGGCCTGTGTGAAGGTTTGCCCCAGCGGGGCGCTCCACTATACAGACTTCGGCACGGTGGCCGTCACTAACAGTCTCTGCATCGGCTGCAAGGAATGCGTTTCCGCATGTCCCTTTGAAATTCCCAAATACGACCGGGTCACGGACAAGATCTATAAGTGCGATCTTTGCCTGAGCCGCATCGAGGCGGATTTAATCCCCGCCTGTGCCAAGGCCTGCCCGACGGGGGCCATTACCTTCGGCGACAAGAACGCCATGATCAAAAAGGCATATGCCCGGGCCAAGGAGTTGGGGGGCGATGCCAACGTCTACGGCGACAAGTTTGTCGGCGGGACCCATGTAATTTATGTGCTGACTGAAAAGCCGAGAGTTTATGACGCCCTGCCCGACAAACCCAGCGTGCCGTTCTCCGTCATTGTCTGGAAAGACATGCTGAAACCGCTGAGTTTGCTGGCGGCGGGCGGCGTCTTGGCGGGGTCGTTCCTCCACTATATCCTGCATGGACCAAAGCTGCCCGATGAGCCCGGCAAAGAAGAAAAGGGAGGTGAATAAGCCATGAGAAAGGGATTAATTCAAGCAACAGACGGTTTTGAGAGGATTGTCCACTGGAGTCTGGCCCTGTCCTGCATAGCCTTATGTATCACCGGTCTAGGGATGATGTATCAGTCCTTAAATTTCATCGGCGACATGATGGGAGGCCTCAAGTCCCTGAAATACGTTCATAACTTCACGGGCGTATTCTTCGGCGTAGCCCTGTACTTCACTATCCGCATGTGGTGGAAAGAGGCGGGGATTTTTTCCATGCCCGAAGATCTGGAGTGGATCAGGTGCGCCGGCGGTTACCTCTGGCATGTGGATAACCCCCCCGAGGTGGGCAAGTACAATCCCGGCCAAAAGATGTTTTTCCTTGCCATCGCCGGATTTGGCGTCATCATGTTCCTGACGGGGCTAATGATGTGGTTCCCCCTGTCCTTTCCCCCGACGATCGTGCGGTTGATGTATGTGCTGCACGCCCTCGGGTTTGTGGTGATCTTTGCCTTCTTTTTTGTCCACCTATACCTGGGAACGATCGGTTCTCCGGGATCGCTGGACGCCATGCTGACGGGCTGGGTAAGCCGCGCCTGGTTGAAGAAGCAGCACCCCAAGTGGCTCAAGGAGATGGAGCATGAAGGGACGCTCGTTGTCTATGGGGAAGAGAAACCATCGGCAAAGGGACATCACTAAAGGGTAAATAATGAAGATCTGAAACACCAGGGGATCTGTTCGGAATGAGCAGGTCCCCTTTTTTATCCACACAGATACGGATTCATGGTTGCCAATCGCCAAAGAGTGTTTAATATAGCCCATCATTGATAATTGAATAACTTGGCCTTAGGAAATCTGAAAAGAGGAGGCAGGAAAATGATTCAAATAAAACACGTAATCTCAATAATGCTGATGTTCACGATTCTCCTGGGGGGATCGATGGGATGGACAGCATCTCTGCCTGTCGTCGGGGGCATCCTGCCCGATTTAAGTCCCGGCTTCAGTCTGCCGAAACCGAAGGATGGGGTTGTTATTATTGAAATTTTCAGCATGTACTGTCCATATTGTCAGAAAGAAGCGCCTAACGTCAATAAACTCTATGATAAGATTCAGGCAAATCCAAACCTGAAGAGCAAGATAAGGCTCGTCGGCATCGGAGTGGGAAACTCTCCTTATGAAGTGGATGTCTTCAGAAAAAAATACAGCATTAATTTCCCCCTCTATTCCGACGGAGATTTTGTAATTCACAAAAAGTTAGGTGAGCCGCGGACGCCTTACTTCATCGGAGTGAAGATAAATACCGACGGATCACATCGCATATTTTATTCAAAGCTGGGTGAATTTGGCGATGCGGATGCCTTCCTGGCGGAGATGGTCCGTCTGTCGGGGATAAAGTAGACCCCGTTTCCATTCCTGGAGGATGAACATGAAAAAACGAGGAAGTTCCAAGTTTATAATTTCCTGTTGCGCCGTCATCATGGCCTTGGCGATAGCCACTGCCGCCTGGGCAATTTCCGATGCTTACAAGGAAAATATTTACAATCCCGGTGCGCTGAAGCCCATAGACAGCAAACTGAAAGTTAAGATGGGACAAAAAGCGCTGGATTTCACCCTACCCGCCGTAGGAGGTGGGAAAATCGCCCTCAGCCAGTATCGGGGCAAGAAAAATGTCGTCCTGTCCTTTGTGCCCGCCGCCTGGACCCCTGTCTGCTCCGACCAGTGGCCGGGATACAACATTGTCCGGGACATGTTCGAAGCCAATGAAGCCATACTCTTAGGCATCACCGTGGATAACATCCCGACCCTCTTTTCCTGGACCAACCAGATGGGGAAACTCTGGTTTCCCGTCCTGTCGGATTTCTATCCCCATGGAAAAGTGGCTCAGCAATACGGTATCCTGCGGACCGACGGCGTCGCGGAGCGGGCCATATTTATTATCGATAAAAAGGGGGTCATCCGCTACATAGACGTCCACGACATCAACCAGCGGCCGTCCCTGGAAGTGCTGATCACAGAGTTGGAGAAGCTGAAATAGTCAGATTGTAGGTTATGTATCGCCTCGATCTTGATCTGCTCCTACAATATCAGCTTGCCGAAGCTCTGGGCAAGGGGCAATCAACGGTTTCTGAAACCCTGACCCTGAACAATCTTCCAGAGGATATTCGCAGCGCCACGCGGACGAATGCAAATCTTCCGAAATTAATCCTCATTGACGCAGCAAAAATGGAATCTGATTTTGCCATGCGGAAGATGATTATAGTAAATATTTATTGAGTGCGAGATTTATGGCTGATACGCATATATGCTTGCTTTCAACCCGGATAGAGCAAGCGTGGTGGATAAAAAAATAATTTCTCCGTTCATTTTGTCCATCTACAACTGTTTAGTGAGGAACGATCATCAGAACTGAGCATTACGGATCGAAAGAGAAGAAAAGCCTGACTTCATCGAGAGCCCGATTTATCGGCAATTAGCTGCACCCTTTATTGATTTTGTTTAGACGACTATTTG
>JANXZC010000183.1 GCA_025355725.1 Syntrophus sp. (in: bacteria) | reverse complement strand
TTGCCCTCTTTGATGATAAATTCTACAGGTCGCATCTTCACCTCCCAGGTGATATTATCTGGGGCGATGAATATCATAAATATCCTGTAATGTCAACTAATTACATTAACTAAAGTGGTTTTTATGCCACTAATTCAGGATTTAATATATTTTAAAAATATATGGCTCACTGAGATGGCGACCATGACTAAGCGAAGAACGATCCTGATTGCCAAGATCATTATTACCGCATCATTATTTGTAACAATTGCCCATGGATCCGCCAATGAGGAAAACATCTTGGCAGATATCCTCAAGGTCTATGCCTCCGGTGAAGATGCCTTCCATGATTACCTGATAACGAGTAAGCTCAATAACAGAAACATTGCCAATTTGCTGATGATGAAAGGGAACGACTATTTTTGGATCCTCCATAATGAGAATGCCCGGAAATGCTATGAGAGTTCCCTTTTAATCTATAAGGACCTTCATGACTCTTCAGGACAAGCCAAGGCATACAAGCATCTCGGCGATCTATTCCTGCGAACAGGAGACTATGCGAAGGCGACTGAAATGTATGGCCGTGCCTTGCCCCTTTTCGAAGATACCTATAATGCCTCCGGTCAGGCCGGCATTTACCTGAGCCGGGGTGAAATCCATATGAGGACAGGGGACAATTTCGGGGCCTTTGAATTGTATAAACAGGCGCTAGCCTTTTACTTGAAATCAGGCGATGCGACCGGGCAGGGTAACGTTTATAAAGGCATGGCCGATCTGTACACAAGAAAAAGGGTTTTTCCAAAGGCGACCGAGTTGTACGAAAAGGCGCGCTCCCTCTATGGGCAGACTCATAATGAAGCCGGTCAGGGTCGTGTCTATCAGAGTATGGTAGAGATATACAGGAGGACAGGCAACAACGTAAAAGCCCTCGCAGCTGCCGAAAAGGCGCTTGCCCTTTCCCTAAGTGCGAAGGACCTGCTCGGCGAGGCTGACGTCTTCAAAAGTATTGGTGATATCCATTACTTCAAATCGGAAAATGCAAAAGCGACGGCTATATATCACAAGGGGCTCCCCATTTTCCTCAAGGCTGATGAACCGACCGGTCAGGCCTACATATATTGGCGTCTGGGGTTGATTGCCCTAAGAATGGGAGACAATGTCGGCGCCTTGGACATGTATAACAAGGCGCTGGTCTTGTACCAAAAGGTCGGTGAACCGATTGGAATAGGACGCATTTATTTTGATATCGGACACCTGTCCTATTATAAAAGAGATTTCGCCAAGGCCCTGGAGATGTACGAAAAAGCCCTTCCCTATTATTTGAAGGCCGATGAACCAAGTGGACAGGGAACCGTTTTCAGGGGGATGGCTTATATTTATCTGATGACGGGTGATTATGAAAAGAGTCTGGCGATTTCCGAAAAGGCGCTTCGTCAATATGAGAAGGCGGATTACCCTCTCGGTCAAGCGAATGTGTACTGGAATATGGGAGAAGCATATTATTATCAAGGGAACTACGCCAAGGCGCTGGAGATGTATGACAGGGCCCTGCCGCTGTTTAGACAAGTAGATGAGCCCATCGGCCAGGGGATTATTTATCTAAACATGGGAGGGATCTACCTGAAGAGGGGCGAACACGCAAAAGCGATAGACATGAATGGGAAAGCACTGGATTTATTTCTGAAAGCGGAGTCTCCTCTTGATCAGATCAAGGCCTACAGGAACCTTGGTGATGTATATGTAAAGACACAGGATACCGAAAAAGCTCTGGAAAAATACAATCTGGCTTTCAATCTTGCCAAAAAGATCGAGGATGGGGAATCGGAAGCTTATCTGTTGGTTAAGAAGGCGGGTGTTTTAGGGAATAAAGGCAAAATATCTGAGGCCGTCCAACTTTATGAGCAGGGGATTTCCGGGTTTGAACGGGTGCGCGGGCAAGCCGGTTTTGCGGAAATGAAGAAGAGCTATATGGAGAAGGTCTATGATCATTATCAAGACGCGACGATCTTTATGCTCGAAAATAAATTTCCCGACAAGGCCTTCCGTTACGCCGAGTCTACGAAAGCCCGTGTCTTTCTGGATCAGTTAGCCGAGGGGTTGGTGAATCTGGAAGAGGGCATTAAGCCGGAGCTGAAGACGAAGCGAGATGGCATCGAGAATCATCTGGCTCGTCTTCAAAAAAAGATCCAGGAGGAAGCAGCTAAATCGAAACCGGATAAAGAACGGATAGCCTCCTTGAAGGAAGAGCGATCTGGGGCGGAAGTGGAGCTGGAGGCTGTCAAGCGTAATATCCGTTACGAAAACCCCCGCTACGCCTCCGTCAAGTATCCCGAACCGGTGACAATCGCAGAGCTGCAGCGACGGATTATGAATCAAGATGAGGTGATTCTGGAGTATTTCATTGCCGAGACAGGGGTGTACTGTTTTGTCGTAACACCGGATAAATTCGAGATTGTCCGCCTGACAGACCAAGGGGAAGGCGGTGCGATTTCCAAAGGGGCTTCTTCCGGCAAGAAGGCGTCGCAACTTGCATCCACCTCTGCATCACCCAAGGGTCTCCAGAAATCTCCATCCGCAACTGCGCCGGGAGTGCTGGCAGAACCAGCCACAAAACCATCACTTCCTGCCTCCGCAATCTATCTTACCCGGGAAAGACTGGAAGCCGATGTGACCGAGTGGGTGGAATATCTTAAAGTGCCCCAGCCCCTGAGCGCGGTTAAGCGAACCCTTGCGGAGCGCCTCTATGCCATCCTCATCAAACCCGTGGAGGGTTACCTGCAAGGCAAGACCGTCGTTATCGTTCCTGACGGCGTCCTGGCCCGCTTGCCCTTCGAGAGTTTACTCGTCCCAACGGAGGAGGGTATGACCTTTCTCGTGGAGAAGCACCGGCTCAAATACGTTCAATCCGCTTCGATTCTGGCCCTGATCCGGACGAAATACGATCGGGAGGGCCTGAGTGACAGGTTCATCGGTTTCGGAGATCCCGTTTATGACTATGAGAGCTTCAAGGCAGGTAGTCCCGAAAAGGGAAGCGATGTGGAAGGAGGTACGAAGTTGGCGCAACTTTCCCGGAGCGGCTATCTCCGCTCCGGGGGCAAGCTGGACCGCCTCATGGGGAGCGGCAAGGAGGTACAGGAGATCGTGAAACTCTTCGGCGACAAGGGGCAGATCGGCAAGCCCCTCCTGCGCATCGAGGCTACGGAGGCCTACGCCAAGGACAAGGGGATGGAGGATTATGGCTATATCCACTTCTCCACCCACGGCATTCTGGACGACAAGTTCCAGGCTATCGCCCTAAGTCAGATCCCCGGTGACGCGGAAGATGGCTTCCTGACCCTGGGGGAAATCATGAACAGCCGCTACCATGCCCGTCTCGTAGTCCTCTCCGCCTGTCAGACGGGTCTGGGAAAGATGGAACGGGGGGAAGGGGTCGTGGGTCTTACCCGCGCGGTCATGTATGCGGGGACGCCGGCCACGGTGGTGAGCCTCTGGAGCGTGAGCGACGAGGGGACGAAGGAACTTATGGTTCACTTCTACGAAAACATTCTGAAAAAGAAGATGACCAAAGACGAGGCCCTCCGGGAGGCCAAACGCTCCATGCGCGCCTCGGAAGATTACCGCCACCCCTACTACTGGTCCGCCTTTGTCATGTATGGAGAATGAAAAGCAGATAATGTACAGGATACTCGAAAAAACATGGGGAAATGATATTTGAATGCTGGGGTTTGTAACTGTATGTCTTCCATGTAAGGAGGGGTTATCATGCGTCAATGGTTTGCGGTTTTGTTGCTGGGTATTTTTTTTGTTTCTGCGGGCGAGCTCGTTGGCGCGGATAACGCCGGTAGCATCAGGATTCAAGAAGGTCCGCCGTCTTTTGAAACCATGTTTAGGTCGCTCATGGTGAAGGTGGTGCGCGTCAGCCCCAAATTTGAAAAAACAGTTACCGTAGCCGTAGGGATTAGGGGTTTTACCGGTGTAGTGCCGCCGGAGAAGGCTGCCTTCTGTTTCGGAGTGCTGGCTGCGGAAGGGCAATATGCCGAGATAGCCGGCGACGAGGCGATGAAAAAGGACGTCCGGGAAGCGCTGCTGGTTCTGATTGGGGGCCTGAAACTTAAGACGCCACCGCAACTTGCCACAACACAGGATTCGGCGGGCGCTCTTACCCAGTTTCAACCTGCCATCGACGAATATCTGAATAAAAACAATCTGAAAATCTATTATGATCTCGGTCGGTGGGCCGAGGCGATGCGCTTTGCCGTCCTGGCTGCTGTGGAAGCCGACCGGAGCGGAACCAGAAACCATAGCGCGGCCGCTAAAGATGGAAACGCGCCTTCCTATCAGATCAATGGCGGAGATCTTCTCAAAGGTCCGGAGAACCGGTCGGAGGATTTTCTGGTGGTCCTGAAGGGGGATAATCTTCCCGAGGGGATCTTTCGGTCTCTGGAGGATCTTAAAAACCTGAAGGTGAAGCAAGCACCTCTGTCGTCTGAAAATCTGCAGACGGCTTTGCAGGCTTTGGAGACGATTGTCTCCCTGGCCGGAGAAGCCCGGCTGCGGACCAAGGAAGCATGGATCAGGCTCTATGGAGAAGTCATTGAGGGGGCGGACCCTGTTGTGGATCGGGCCCGCAACATCATTTTTCCGAAGATCTGGGCAGCCTCCCGTAAACCTGCCGATGTGGTCTCCGAGCTGGTGGTGATCAAGGCCCAGGGCGATCCCTGGACCTTCGTCCTCCGGACAGACGGGGCGGTCATGATGACGCGAGGAGCTGTTCATCTCTGCTACCTGGATGTGTCGCAGGAGGTGGGCGACGCTAGGCTGGCATTTCTGGCCGGTCATGAGCTGTCCCATCTTGCCAATGGGCACTTCTGGCACGCCGAGACATTCGATGCCCTGAAGGCTTACGGCGGCTTGTCAGGTCAGGGGGGCAGCGAGGCGGTGCGCCTCATGTTCGCCCAGGTCACCGACGGCGCCCGGACGACGCTGGAAGCGCAGCAGGCCGCCCAGGTAAAGGAGTTACAGGCCGATCAGGAAGGCTTGATTGCCTGCTCCATGGCCGGATATGATCCCAAGGCGGTCCTATCGAGGGGAGGCGCAACCTTCTTCGATACGTATGTGGACCAGATCACCGAAAAGACGGCGCTCGACGACAAGACCCATCCCACGCCCCGGCAGCGGGCCGATTTTCTGAGAACAAGCCTGACACCCATTGTGGAGGCCCTGGAGCTTTTCACCTTCGGGGTCCGTCTTTATGAACTCGCCCGCTATGAAGACGCCCTGATCCTGTTCGGCATGTTCAACGAGCGATACCCCGGCCGGGAGGTCCAGAACAATATCGGCCTATGCCATTTTCAACTGGCCCAAGGGGTGCTGGGAAACTGCGATGCTTCTCTCGCGAATCGTTTCAGCATTCCCGTCCAGGTAGATACGGAGACCAGGGCCGCGCTGGTTGCCGCCATTACCGCCCCTGTAATGATGGAAAGAGGCCTGTCCATTGGCGCTCAGAATTGCTATGAAAAGGCGGCATTTAAGAGACATATGGCGCGAGCCGTTACCTTGTTGAATATGGCGGTGGAGAAAGACCCCCTTTATGTTCCGGCCAGGATCAACCTGTCTTCGGCGCTGATCGTAAACCGTGAATACAACAAGGCGGGAATTGTCGCCAAGGAGGCCGTCCAGATTGCGAAAGAGAAGCTGAAAAAGCCGGCCGGCTCTCCCGAAGGGATGAACAACCGGGCCTTGGCCATTTATCTGGCCGGCGCCGCAGAAGATCGCCCGGCCCTGAAGTCGGAAGCCGTTGCTCTGCTCAAGTCACTGGCCAGTCAATGTCCTGAATATCATGGGGTTCTTTACAATCTTGGTTCAATGGAGCTGGAGATGGGCTTGCGAAAAGAAGGGGAAGCCGATCTGCGCCGTTTTGTCGAGAAAGGGGGCGATGCCCCCCTGATGGCCAGCGCCAAAAGAGCATTGCGTATGAGAGGGGACGTTTCCTATTCGGCGGCGTCCAGCGTCATGCCGGACCGACCCGCAGTCCGTCCCGGCCCGCTGAATAGCGGGACGCGGGAAGAACTGCGGGCGACGCAACCGAAAGTCTTCTCCTCAAGCGTCGGCATGGTTTCCATCTACATCCATCCGGAATGGACGGCTTATCTGATCAGAGACGAGGTTATCGTCGTGGAAAAGCCATTGAGGATGCCGCTGCTGCGGGCAGATTTTATTTCAAAATTCGGCAGTCCGTTGCGAACAGTCAATACGGCGGCCGGTGAGGTTTTGATATATGGCAGTTACGCCGCCGATGTGAAGGAGGGGCGGGTCCTGCGGCTGGCGTTCTTCGAAAGGATGTAGTGACCTCACCTCAAAGCATGTACCAGGTTCGAAGGGAGTCTTCATTCCTGTAACATAGCTGCATCTTTGTTTCCACCCCCCTGCATAAACTATATTTATTCCTTGTCCTGACTTTTCAGGTAAGCTATTGTCAGGGCAAGGTAGAGATCATCATTTGGAGATTCTTTTGAACGGAAAGCGAACGGAGCCATTTAAAAACAATCCGATGTACGCATACCTGATGGTGCTGGTAATATGTGCAAGTGCCGGATTACAGGGATGGATGGCCTTATTTACGAATTTCGCCAAAGAAGTCGTAGGGGTGAACGGCTTTCAGATCGGTGTGGCACAAGCGGTGCGCGAAATTCCGGGCTTCCTTACCTTTATGGTCATGTACGTATTGTTGATCATGAAGGAACATCGCTTATCGGCATGGTCGGTTGTCCTCCTGGGGATCGGGATTGGGGCAACCGGTTTTTTTACAACCTTCCCGGGCTTACTCATGACAACGGTTATCATGTCGATTGGTTTTCACTATTTTGAAACCACCAACAAGTCGCTTACTGTTCAGTATTTCGATAAGAACGACGCCCCAATTATATTTGCCCGTTTACGGGGATATGGGGCTCTGGCAAATATTGCCGTGGGAACTATTATCTGGGCCCTTTCTTTCATTTTTCCCTATCGCGTCAACTTTCTGCTTCTGGGTGTCTTTGTTTCATTCACGGGTATCTATATGCTTACGAAAAATCCGGTTAATGACCAAAGACTCCACCATCAGAATAAACTCGTCCTGCGCCGAAAGTATTGGCTTTACTATACGTTAAACTTCCTGAGCGGAGCCCGCAGGCAGATTTTCATTGTGTTTGCCGTCTTTCTGCTGGTCGAAAAATATAAACTGGGCGTTGGTACTATCGCCGGTATTTATGTCCTGAATTATGCCCTTACGTTCCTGACCAACAGATACATCTCAAAAGCAATTAACGTATATGGCGAGCGTGTGGTCCTTTCGCTCGAAAGTGCCAGCCTCTTTGTCTTGTTTCTGGGCTACGCATTTATCGAAAACGTCTGGGTGGCAATCATCCTGTATGTTCTTGACAGTATCTTCTTCAACTTTTCTATCGGGCTAAATACCTATCTTCAGAAAACGGCCGACCCCGGAGATTTATCACAGAGCACCGCCGTCGGCTTCACGATTAACCACATTTCCGCAGTAGTAATTCCGCTTATCGGAGGAACCTTATGGTTGATTAACTGGCGGCTGCCCTTTATCATCGGCGCCTGCCTTACCGTCGTCGCGCTGTACTTTACACAAAAGATTAGAACGCACAGGCATTGACAGGCAATGCTCTTGTGTGTCAAGGTACTAGTATCATTCACATAATCAGCTCATCCAGGAAAAACCATTCGGCGTCGGGATCTAGGGAAATCCCATTTATCTTCTCCTCGATATTATGCCACATGCCCTCACTGATAAGCTCATAACTGTGGCCCCAGAAGAAAAAAACACTATTCATGCATTTTAGCCGATCATACTTGTTCCAGAAATCATGATCCAGAAAATGACAGCTTGGATGAATCTCAAAAGGGTCAGCAGGAGGAAAGGCTTCTTCATAATGCTGATTACCTCTTGCCCATTTATAACCTGATAAGCGGAGCATATTTTTTACGGAATCGTTGTAGGCGTTGAAAGGGTAGCAGAATCCAAGGACTGGTTTATGAAAAATATCTTCCAGCATCTGCTTGCTTGCTTTTATTTCCCACAGAAGCTGGTCATACGGAATATCGGTTAAGCAGGGATGAGTCATGGAATGGCTGCAAATTTCGAAACCTTCATAGACATGACAGAGTTCGTGGATGCTTAAACGCCAGACTTCACTGTCTTCATGTCTCCACCCAAATGATCTGGTATCATGATGGAGCCCCGGATTCAGACAAAAGGTAGCTTTGGCATGATGGCGGCGGAATATTTCTATTAACCGAATATCCGATACAAGACCATCATCCCAGGATTGAACAACTTTTACCATATCCAATCCCCGTAGCTTAAATCCCGAAAATACCAGTTAGCAATTTCAGAACAAGGGCTTTTCCATTGAGAAAGTAAAACAGCAGGGAAAGAATAACGACCACTGCGAGGATTTGCGGCCATTTGCTCTTTTTGTCGGCGAACGGGTCTTCGAGAGAACGCTCGGCTCCTGGTGGCAAAGAAGCGACCTTTGTCAAAGAGCGCCCGAAGGGTATGTTTATTCTGGCGCGCGCATTAACCGCCCAGCCGTTGGCATCGAGGATGGGACCAAGGGTCCGCTGCCTGAGCTTCAGCCAGGCGATGATCATGGAAGGTCCGGAGATGAGCATTATGATGCCGGCAATGGCCAGGGGCATTTTCCACCAGACTAATTGCATAAACCCGGTGATCCCCGCCGCGAGGGCGGTGCCGATGGCGCCGACGGCGAGGCCGATGGCGGCGAAGATACCGGCGAACTTGGCGACGTCGAAGGGAGGTTTGGCCGGGGTTGTCGATATGCCCACTTCGATCTTCTGTGCCCCGCCGGCGATGCCTGCCGACGCTTTTTCGACGCCGGCTTTATCGCGGGAGGACGCCATTTTCTCGATCTGTTCGTTGATCATCCTGGCAATCCGTTTATAGGGACTCCAGAAAGCCTGTCGGATGCTTATGGGGTGGTCGATGACCCTGGCGATCGTGGCATCCCAGTCCAGGCCCTGGCGGTCGTAGAAGACGCCGTTGCGGCCCACCATCAGGTAATCGGAGTCGCCGTCGGTAAAGGCGGCGGCGATGTTCATCTCCTTGGTTACGCCGTTTCCCGCGTGGCGGGTGCAACGGCAATAGGCCAGGTAAGTCCGGCTCAGCGTGGCCAGGGAGGCATGTTTGGCTATATCATCGACGCGGACGCACAAATCGCAACTGCGGCCGTCCAGGTAAAGCGTTCCGACCTGAAACAAGGCCTTGTCTTTTCGGGTATAAAAATCGGAAAAAGAAACGAAGTTCTTCAAAAGGGTGAAAAGATCGCGATAGTATCGGACCAGGCGGTCAACGGAGGCGATGGCGTCGAATTCCGGGGCCAAAGCAATGTCTCTGGCCAGTAACGCGTCAATGGCATCTTTCGCATTGGCGGCGACGATTTCCCGAGCCCGGTCTATCCCGATCTTTTCAATGGATGCCCCCTCCTTTCTCGATTGCCAAGCATGGTAGGGGGCAAAGATTGAACCAATCTGTCCCCACTCCGCTTCCGTGAGGCTGTCCCGGTCGCCCAAGAGGGGCGTTACAACCACTTTCGTAAAATTTTCCATGGGAACTGTCCAGGCCGGGTTGATCCCCTCTTTAAGGGGCAGGGGGGCCTTGCCGAGGGCGATCATGGCCAGAGGGAAACTGGATGCTTCGTCCACTGTTGACGAGAGGCTCTTTTCTGCAATGGCGATGTATTCTGTTTCCTGGCGGTTAAGAGCGCTCAAGGCGCGAACATCAAAAGCGGCCAGGCGACAGCGGGCAAAATAATCATCCACTTTGGGCCGGATCTCGTTTAAGGCCGCCGCTGCATATTCGGTGGCTGCACCAAGGGGTTTGATAGCGGCGCTTTGGTTTTCCACCTCTTGCCACCAGGTTGAATAGGCCTGAAGATCCGCAAAGAACTGATCGACTTTTTCCTTTGATACTCCCTGTTTTTCGCTACGATCAGGATTTCCGCCCAGACATTCCATGATATCGATGATGATCTTCTGGATTTCGGGATCGTCGGAGGAATCGGGGGGGATGACACCGTCGCCGTTGAATCTCGTCTGGGAGAAGATTCTGGCCGTATCCGTCGTATCGGTAAGGGAAATGGCTGGCGTGTCTTCCTTCCCCAGGTTGGCCAGAATATGCTTTGCCGAAGCGAGAAGCCGACTGCCGTCGAGGGAGCCATCATCGATGGCCGTCAGGGGCAATTCCGAAGCTCCCTTGAGGAGGTCATCGGGATTTTTAAGCATGGACGTCGACCATTCTACCGCCGCGATGATTTCTGGGACGCGGATGCGCCCATCACCGTCGCTGTCGATCATTTCCAGGGTCTTCCGGTCAAATTCAAGGCCTTCAACGGGACAGCTCAAGGCAATCCAGAGCTTCTGATCGAGCTGAGCGAGGGCTGTCAGGTCAGCGCCTGACTCCAGGCGCACCTGATCGAAGCCGCCGGCCCGGAAGAATTTCCAGGGGTGCCGGGAATTCTTCATATTCTTGGGAGTATTTATGCCTGCCATATTCGTCCCTCCTTTGAATCACTTGATAAGATTATGATATTAAGATGTTGGCGCATCTTTGCGACAAGGCGATATTAGCTTTTCCCTGCCCAGATTGTCTATAATAAACCCCTTTGCCGGGTTTTTAAATAGAGCAAAATCGCCTTTTATTCAACAAATTATATTATGTAGTCCGTCCTGAAAAATAGTTTTTTTAAAAGTATTAGCTGTTTTGCTCTTTGACAACTGAATATAATTGTGGATGAGGAGAGATTTCCGGGGTGATTTTCCCTATGCCGCCCGTTTCATCTCCCTT
>JANXZC010000182.1 GCA_025355725.1 Syntrophus sp. (in: bacteria) | reverse complement strand
AACCGCATCTCGCCCGACGATGATACGGCCATGGAGAACCTGGCCCGCTACATTATCCGGGCGTCCTTTTCCCAAGAGCGCATGCAGTACCTGGATGAGGAGGGGAAGGTCGTTTATACATCCAAAGATGGTGCGACAACCAGGAACTTCCCGGCCCTGGAATGGCTGGCCGCGATGTGCTCGCATATCCCGAACCGGGGCGAGCAAATGGTGAGATATTACGGATACTACAGCAATGTCTCGCGGGGAAAACGCCAAAAGGAAGGTCTGGATGACACCATGCCCTGCATCCTCGAACCGCAGGGAAACGTAAAGGCTTTCAGGAAAAGTTGGTCTCGGCTGATTCAGAAGATATACGAAGTAGATCCTCTGGTCTGCCCGAAATGTCTGGGGGCGATGCGGATCATCAGTTTCATCGAGGATCCGTCGGTGATCCGAGACATCCTCAATCATCTGGGACTATGGCTGGTAAGGGCAAGGCCGCCGCCAAAAGCTCACGCCCCGCCAAGGGGATATGCCGAAACCGTGCCCCCCTGCGCCGATGGCGACCTCCAACTACAAACACACGCTGATACGATCTACGGCGATCCCGAATATACCTGGGATGAATACATTCAGTCATAACGTATTTTGAAAAAAAGGCGTGCCGGAGATGTGTGTCTGAAATGTGCTCAAAACTTGTCCCGCGAAGGCCGGGATGCCATCTTGTCGGGTGACGCGACTAAAAGATGGGATGATTTCTCAAAAGAGCGGCCGTCGATCCATTTTCCTTACCCAATCGCATCGCCAGCCCCTGCTTTTCGATGCAAAATAGATGCAAAATACCCATTGACAAGCCAAAACTGCCAACCTATACTTCCCCCACGAAAAAGGACGTTCTTATCAATTCAATCAATTCAATTCAATCAATCAGCCTCAATACCCTGGTGCTTACCTTCATCGCCGAAGGCGTAGGAATGAGAGAAGAGAAGCGCCATGCTCAGTAGCCGGGGGGGCTGAAATACGAACCTCACGTTTTCATACTTTCTTCTGTCAGAAGCACAAAAACTTCGGTCTGAAAGGAGTTTCTTCTACCGATCTCAAACAATGCCGTATTTTCTACTCCTCCTACAAGGAGATTGGTCGGACAGTGCCTGACCGATCTTTAGATCAAAGCACAGGGTGGTAAAAGATTCGTCAGGCAATGTCTGTCGCATATTGCCTTGTCTCAGTAATCGATAATAACACCTGCTTAGGGCATGATTACAAGATGGTCGCCTCCTTGAGTTCCCGGGCATAGGCGGCGGCATGTTTGAGAAAGTCCTGTTCCTGGCTGTGCTGTGCTATCCACTTGACGAAGGCGCTGCCGATGACGACCCCGCCGGCGAAGGCGGCAAAGCTCCTTACCTAGGCCGCTGCCGAGATGCCGAAGCCGACGGCCAGCGTATCCTGAACCTTGCCACGAACGCCTTCGGTTAAGCCCCCAGGACCTCGATACCTGCGAGGTTCGAAGATGGCAGCGGACATTTATTTACCTTGTTATCACTCATCAATTATATTATGCTGTAAGCAATAAATGGCGTTGTTTCCGGTTGAGTTACTGCGATAATGTCTCACGTTGAAGGAAAATGGACGTTGCAATATAATTTTGAATGGGACCCAGAAAAAGCAAGACAAAACCTTCACAAGCATAAGGTAGCCTTTGAAAGAGCGGCAGAGGTTTTTTTAGACCCTCTCGCTGTTTCAATTTTTGATGAGGATCACAGCATTGATGAAGAACGCTGGGCAACGATAGGCGGAGACAAGAAAGGCATGTTGCTGGTTGTCGTGCACACCTTTGTTGTGCAAGGCAAGGATACAAGAAGGATTCGGATCATTTCCGCAAGGAAAGCAACTATTAGAGAAACGAAACAGTACGAAGGTGAAATGCCATGAAGAAAGAGTATGACTTTTCAAAAGGAGAAAGGGGCAAATTTTACAAACCGGAAGTTCAGTTAAATCTGCCTGTTTATCTGGAGCCGGATGTGAAGAAGTATTTTCCCGATTCCGATGCAGTCAATGAAGCCCTCCGTTGTTTGCTGCCTTTGTTGGGAAAGAAAAAAATTAAACCCTCAATAAAACATATCTAACACGGTTTAACATTAAATCATCTGTTTTTTAAGATTTGCAATGCTGTTGACTCTACTGACAGCCTCGCCCAGCCCACACCGCTATTTCGTGATATAGCCTCGCTGATTACCACTCGCAGCAGCGTGTGCCTGACAAAATTCCCGGATGCTTTGTCTCAGTAATCGATAATAACACCTGTTGAGTGCATGATTATAAGATGGTCGCCTCCTTGAGTTCCCGGGCATAGGCGGCGGCCTGCCGGAGAAAATCCTTTTCCCGGCCGTGCAGGGAGATCCATTTGACGAAGGCGCTGCCGATGACGACCCCGTCGGCCAGGGCGGCGAATTTCCTCACCTGGGCCGCCGTTGAGATGCCGAAGCCGACGGCCACCGGGAGGTCCGTTGCCTTGCGGATGCGCCGGATGTCCCGGGCTGCCGCCTCCGCTTCCGGCTCTTTCGTTCCCGTGACGCCCGTGACGGAAATATAGTAGATAAACCCCGAGGAAGTCTTGACGATCTTTTCAAGACGGCGATCATCTGTCGTCGGTGCGGTAAGGGTGATAAAATCGATCCCCTGGGGATCGGTAAGGGTTCTCAGTTCGTCCGCCTCTTCCGGCGGGAGATCCACCACCAGGACGCCGTCCACTCCCGCCGCCTTCGCTTTAGCAGCAAATCGTTCATTGCCGTAGGCAAAGATGGGATTATAGTAGGTGAAAAGGACGATGGGAATCGCTGTAACCTTGCGGAGCCGGCCGATCATCTTCAGAATGGCGGTGAGGGTCGTTCCCCTTCGGAGGGAGCGCTGGGCCGCCTCCTGGATGACGGGGCCGTCCGCCGTCGGGTCGGAAAAGGGGACGCCGATCTCCAGGATGTCCACCCCCGCCCCGTCCAGGGCCGGGATCAGCTTTTCCGTCGTTTCAAGATCCGGATCGCCCGCCGTCAGGTACAGGATCAGCGCCTTTTCCCCTTTTGCCTTCAGTCCCGTTAATTTCTTTTCGATGCGGCTCATGGCAGTTTCACCTCCATTTTTTCGGCAACGATGCCCATGTCTTTGTCTCCCCGTCCCGACAGGCAGATCACGATCATCCGGTCCCGGCTCAGGGTGGGGGCGAGTTTCGCGGCATAGGCGATGGCGTGGGCGCTCTCCATGGCGGGCATGATCCCCTCGCTGGTGGTCAGGAGCATGAAGGCCGCCAGGGCCTCGTCGTCCGTTACGGACACGTACTGCGCCCGCCCTTGGGAATGGAAGAAGCTGTGTTCCGGACCGACGCCGGGGTAATCGAGACCGGCGGAGATGGAGTGGGCGTCCTTTACCTGTCCGTGTTTATCCTGGAGCAGATAGGTCTTGTTCCCGTGGAGGACCCCGACCTGCCCGGCGGAGATGGAGGCGGCGTGGAGGCCCGTCGCGATCCCCTTGCCCCCCGCTTCCACGCCGACCATCGCCGTTTCCTCATCGTTCCGGAAGGGATAAAAGAGGCCCATGGCGTTGCTCCCCCCGCCGACGCAGGCCACGAGGAAATCGGGAAGGCGGCCTTCCTTTTTCAGGAGCTGCCGGCGCGCCTCCCGGCCGATGACGCTCTGGAAATCCCGGACCATCCGGGGGTAGGGATGGGGACCGGCGGTGGTGCCGATGACGTAGAAGGTGTCCCGGACCCGGGAGACCCACTGGCGCATGGCCTCGTTCATGGCGTCTTTTAGGGTCGCCGTCCCCGAGGTCACAGGGGTGACTTCCGCCCCGAGCATCTTCATGCGGAAGACGTTCGACTCCTGCCGCCGGATGTCCTCGGCACCCATGAAGACCTCGCATTCCATGCCGAAGAGGGCGGCGACGGTGGCGGTGGCCACGCCGTGCTGGCCGGCCCCGGTCTCGGCGATGACCCGTTTCTTGCCCATCCGCCGGGCCAGAAGGGCCTGCCCGAGGGTGTTGTTGATCTTATGGGCCCCCGTGTGGTTGAGGTCCTCCCGTTTCAGGTAGATCCTGGCCCCGCCGAATTTCTCCGTGAGATTGGCGGCGAAGTACAGGGGCGTCTCCCGGCCCGCATAATCCTTTAGATAGGAGCGGAACTCCTTCTGAAATTCCCGGTCCCGCGCCGCCCGGCGGTATGCTTCCTCAAGTTCAATCAGGGCGGGCATGAGGGTTTCGGCGACATAACGTCCCCCGAAAACTCCGAAATGACCTTTACTGTCCGGCATGCTCATTTTCATGATCTTTATCCTCTTTTATTTCATTCCGGGAGGGTTTTGCGGACGGTGCACTGTGAAGATGGGATCATGGTCCTCCCCGCTTTCCTCTCCTCTGATAATCCCGATAATTTCTTTCACCTTTTCCGCATCTTTCTTGCCCGGAGATTCTTCCACGCCGGAGTTGATGTCCACGGCCTGGGGCCGGACCGCTCGCAGGGCCGCTACGATGTTTTCGCTGTTGAGGCCCCCGGCCAGGATGAGCGGTTTATCTTTCCCCAGTCGCGCTGCCAGGGGCCAGGAGGCCTGTCTTCCCGTGCCCCCGTAAAGGCCGTTTGCCCGGGCATCCATGAGCAGCGCCCGCACCGGATAGAGGAGAGCATCCTGGAGATCTTTCTCGGTTTCCAGGGGCAGGGCCTTGATCAGGATATCGGGGCGGAACCCCTCACAGTAGGCAGCGGTTTCATCGCCGTGAAGCTGAATCATATCGAGGCCGCAGGCGGCTGCCGTCTGCTTTACCGTTTCCGCCGCCTCATTGACAAAGACCCCTACCTTGCAGATTGCACCGGGGAGTTGGGCGATAATCCTTGCTGCCGCCGCCGGGGCGATGTAGCGGGGGCTCTGCCGGTAAAAGATAAAACCCAGGGCGTCGGCCCCGCAGACCGCGGCATGGAGGGCATCTTCGATCCCGGTTATCCCGCAAATTTTTATTTCTATCATATCATCAACTATGTACGATATCGACTGGTTCCATGTCCATCCCTGAGAGTTCCCGCAATTTTCGGCCCATATCGGCGGCCCGCATCAGGGTCTCGCCGATCAGAAAGGCATGAATGCCCGCCCGTTGTAAGGTTTCCACATCCTGTCTGCCGGCGATGCCGCTTTCGCTGATTTTGACGATTCCTGCCGGAATCAGGGGAGCCAACTTCAGGGAAGTCCCGAGGTCGGTCACGAAGGTGTCCAGATTCCGGTTGTTGATCCCAATCACTTGGGCCCCCGCCGCCAGACCCTTTTCCAGTTCCC
The DNA here is from genome assembly GCA_025355725.1 of Syntrophus sp. (in: bacteria). GTDB lineage: Bacteria > Desulfobacterota > Syntrophia > Syntrophales > UBA8958 > UBA8958. The sequence goes on along the minus strand of JANXZC010000182.1, from coordinate 99,218 downwards.
CTTCATTATGGACTTCCACAAGGGGCGTCATGCCGAGATCCACCGTCAGGGCGATGTATTCCACCAATGTTTCCCGGCTCAGGAGGCGGGCAATGAGGAGGAGGGCGTCGCCGCCAAGGAGCCTTGTTTCGTAAATCTGGTAAGGATCGATGATGAAATCCTTCCGGAGGAGGGGAATCCTCGCGATCTTGCTGATTTCCGCAAGATAACGGCTGTCGCCCTTGAAAAAAACGCTTTCCGTGAGGATGGAAATAGCCGCCGCGCCGTTGTCCTCATAGGTCGCGGCTATTTTCAGAGGATCGAAATCCTCCCGGATGATCCCCCGGGAAGGAGACGCCTTCTTGATCTCGGCGATAATGGCGCCCTCCTTGCTCGTCAGGGCTTCCCGAAAATCCCGGGGCGACGGCAGCTCGCGGAGGATGGCCTGCATCTCCCGTAGCGACGCCAGCCTTTTCGTCGCAACAAGCTCCTGCTTTTTTATTTCCACAATCATGTCTAAAATTGTCGTTTCTTTCACCCGGGAACGTCCTCGCATATCTTTGTATTCATTGCGTTCAGCTATTAGAAAGACTAATCAGCCCCTGGAGTTTCTTCAGAGCCGCCCCGCTCGCGATACACGCCTCCGCCACGGCGATTCCCTCCCGGACGGTATCCGCCTTCCCCCCCGCCACGATAGCCAGGGCCGCATTCAGCACCACGATCTTCCGGCGGGGACCTTCGTCTGCTCCCGTCAAGACCTCCTTGGTGATCTGGGCATTGACGGCGGCGTCTCCGCCGATAAGGGCGGCGGCCGGGTAGGTTTCGCCAAAATAATCAGCGGGATCGAGGTTATAGGTGCTAATAGTCCCGTCTTTGAGCTCCGAGACCCGCGTCTCCCCGGTGATGGTGGCTTCATCGAGGCCGTCCGCCCCATGGACTATAAAGGCCCGCCTGGTCCCCAGGTTCTTCAGGACGGCGGCGAACATCTCCGTCAGCTTCGCGTCATAAACACCGATAAGCTGGCAGGTGGCCCCGGCGGGATTGGTCAGCGGCCCCAGCATGTTGAAAATAGTGCGGATGCCGATTTCCCGGCGCGGTCCGATGGCATATTTCATGGCCCCATGGAGCTTCGGGGCAAAAAGGAAACCGATCCCGAGCTGTTGAATGCACTCTTCCACGATTTCCGGCTTCGCATCGATATTGACCCCCAGGGCCTCCAGGACATCGGCGCTGCCGCAGCCGCTGGAGACGGCCCGGTTCCCGTGCTTGGCCACCGTCAGATCTGCTGCCGCCACGACAAAGGCCGCCGTCGTGGAAATATTGAAGGTGTTACTTCCGTCACCGCCGGTGCCGCAGGTATCGACAATGGTCGACGACCGGGCGTCGATCCGGGTCGCCTTCAGTCTCATCACCCGGGCGGCGCCGGTGACCTCTTCGCTGGTTTCCCCCTTCAGGCGCAGGGCCGTCATGAAGGCCCCGATCTGGGCCGGGGTGGCCTGACCTTCCATGATCTCCGTCATTGCCGCTACCATCTCCCCTTCCCGCAGGTTGACACCGCTGACTATCCTCGCTATTGCTCCCTTGATCATACCATCCTCCTTCTTAAAACGGCGACTTGGCCGCCTGTGTTAGTATGTTGTAATTTCTCGAAATGATTTATTACAGCTTCAAGCGACTCGCGCATAGTGTTTCTCGCTCTTGTCCACCAGATTCAAAAAATTCCGGATGATCCGTTTGCCCTGGGGCGTCAGGATCGATTCGGGATGGAACTGTATCCCCTCCACGGGATATTCCCGGTGGCGGAGGCCCATAATCTCCCCCTCCTCGGTCTCGGCGGTGACCTCCAGGCAGGCAGGCAGGGTGTCCCGCTTCACGATCAGGGAATGGTAGCGCCCCGCCGTAAAGGGGTCGGGAAGGCCCTGAAAGATGGTCCGCCCATCGTTGCTAATAGGTGAGCTCTTGCCGTGCATGACCTTATCCGCCCGGACCACCTCGCCGCCGAAGGCGAAGCCGATGGCCTGATGCCCCAGGCAAACCCCCATAATGGGAATCGTCTGATGAAAACGCCGGACGATCTCCACGGTGACCCCCGCTTCCTTAGGAGAACAGGGACCGGGAGAGAGAAAGATGGCCTCCACATCCATGTTTTCAATTTCCGCCACCGTGATCTCATCGTTGCGGTAAACGGCCACCTCCCGGCCCATCTGCTGGAGGTACTGGACGAGGTTGTAGGTAAAGGAATCGTAATTGTCGATCATCAGTATCATTGTGATTTCTCCTTATAAGTCCATAATTTCAAAGCCCGAGGCGGCCAGACGAATGGCCTTGAGCATCCCGGCGGCCTTGCTTTTGGTTTCCTCATATTCCGCATCCGGATCTGAGTCGGCGACTATCCCCGCTCCGGCCTGGATAAAGATCCGGTTGTCCTTGAGCAGCATGGTCCGGATCGTGATTCCGAAATCCATATTGCCGGTAAAACTGAAATAGCCGACGGCTCCGCCGTAGGGACCCCGCTGGTGGGGTTCCAATTCTTCGATGATCTCCATCGCCCGCACTTTGGGGGCTCCGGTGAGGGTCCCGGCGGGAAATGCCGCCCGGATGACGTCGAAGGCGTCCTTGCCCGCCGCCAATTGGGCCTGGATGTGAGAGACGAGGTGCATGACGTGAGAATAGCGCTCTACCGCCATGAGCTGGTTTACCTGGACGCTCCCCGTCTGGGCGATCCGTCCCAGGTCGTTTCTTCCCAGATCCACCAGCATCACGTGTTCCGCTTTTTCCTTGGGGTCCTGGAGCAGTTCGTCGGCCATGATCCGGTCCTCCTGCTCCGTCCTGCCCCGCCGCCGCGTGCCGGCGATGGGCCGCAGCTCGGCGACACCCTCCTCCAGGCGGACCAGAACCTCGGGAGAGGAGCCGATGAGGGTCATATCCCCGGCCTTCAGGAAAAAGAGATAGGGCGAGGGATTCACGAAACGGAGGGCCCGGTAGAGATGGATCGGGTCGATATCGTTATCTATCTGAAAACGCTGGGAAAGGACCGCCTGGATGATATCCCCGTTGATGATGTATTCCTTGGTCCTCCGCACCATGGCCTTGAAATCTTCCGCCGTCATGTTGGCCGTCACGCCGGTACCGTCCTGGGCGGACGGGGTCAGGGGGGGCAGAGGGGCAGTGTTTTGCAGGATTGCCATGAGGGCGTCAATCTTCCTTGTCGCTTCCCCGTAGATTTCCTCCGGTGAGGAGGCGCCGCCGTCCTCATCGATAAAGGCGCAGGCCACAATCTTGATGGTATGACGGATATTATCGAAGATCAGGATGGTATCGGTCAGGAGAAAGACGGCCTCATCGGTCCCGAGATCATCGGGGGCGCGGGTGGGCAGCTTCTCGAAATAACGCACCATCCCGTAGCCGAGGTAGCCCACGGCGCCGCCATAGAAGCGCGGCAATCCCGGCGACGGGACGGGACGGTATTTTTTCAGGAGCTCCTGAAGATGCCTGAGGGGGTCTCCGCCATGGGCAAAGCGTTGGACCTGGCCGTTGTTCCTGATCTCGACCTCTGCACCGAGGACGCGGAAGACCACCCGGGGATCGGCGCCGAGGAATGAGTAGCGCCCCCATTTTTCGCCCCCTTCCACGCTCTCCAGGAGAAAGACATGGGATTGGGCGGCCAGCTTGATTAAGGCCGTTACGGGCGTTTCCACGTCGGCCAGGATCTCCCGGTAAACGGGGATCAGGTTTCCTTCGCGGGACAATTTCTTGAATGTTTCCAAATCCGGGTAGTACATATTCCTCCTGCCAATAAAAAAAGGCCGTGATTGCTCACGGCCTTTTTTCGGTACGGTTATATAGTAAATAAAAAGGCCGTGGAGTCCTGAGAAGGTCTCCACGGCCCAAATGGTTTATGTTATGTCATTCAACCGGCAGCGCGCAGACCCCTCCCTGTGCTTTGCCACCACCAGTTATTGTTCATCGAAAAGGTTGTCTGCTTCATTTTTTCCTCAGTGTCGGTTTGGCTATCAACTTTTTTGTTTCTTGTCAATCACTATTTTTCGCTATACAAATCATCCGGCCTCATGACAGCAATCCGTCACCTGACGAATATGCCAGAACAGCCATATTCATTACACCCCGAACTGAACAGGTGGGTGAAACAGGAAAAATATGCAGTGCCGCTTATCAACTGCGGCTGCAAATCGAGACTATCATTCATAAGAAGTGGTCAATGATTACGGGTGGAAACATGCGAGAGGCGGATAGTTCATTTTCTAAATAGAGAGGTCATCCATTCTTCCTGAAAGCTTCCATTGAAGAAATTTATTAATTATGTAAGATTTCAGAAGGTATTCATTAATTTGCTTGATCAGAACCGCTCAAATGTTTGCGGCCATTGAGTCGCGCCGTCATTCAACTCTAAAGAGGTTAGCACGATGGAACAGAAAGTTCGCGAGACAGCGGAAAAGATATTTGGTTCTAATTATGAAAAGCTTACTGAAATAGAAAGACATGTTGCTCAGCACATAACCGAAAGAACTCCTATTTCTACAAATGTCGTTCAAGACTTTTCCGTGCAATTGACTACTGGCCAGAAGCTGGCTGATAAAGTTGCTTCTTTTGGGGGATCTTGGATCTTCATCTCCATATTCATGGCTGTAATGGCTATATGGATTATCCTGAATTCATTTATCCTAATCAAGCTTAAACACTCATTTGATCCATATCCATACATCCTACTAAATCTTGTATTATCTATGCTTGCGGCCATTCAAGCTCCAATTATTTTGATGTCTCAAAATCGTCAGGCCTATAAGGATCGACTAAGTGCCGAACACGATTATGAAGTCAACTTAAAGGCAGAGCTTGAAATAATAGGGCTTCATGAGAAAGTTGATTTACTCAGGGAGAAACAGTGGAGTGAGCTGATTTCAATTCAACAGGAGCAGCTAATAATTTTAAGACGGTTAATGGAAAGCCTACAGCAAAATCAGCAAACCACTGGTTAAAGAGCCGTGATTGAAAATGATTTGTAAAATAAAATTTTATGATATAGAATGGGGCATCGAAAAAAAAAGGAGGAGAGATCATGTTTGCACCAAAGAATATCCTTGTTCCGACAGATTTTTCAAAATATTCAGATGCGGCATTAAAGAAGGCAGTTGACATTGCAACCGGGAATGATACCAATATTTACCTGTTACATGTTATTGATGAGCAAATACGCCAATGTGCAGTTGATTACTGCCTCAGTATTGAGGTTGTCACCAAACTTGAAAAGGATAGCGTAAAGGCGTCCAGAGACAAGCTAAAAAAAGAAGCTGATGCAATTATCAAGACGAAGAAGATAAAAGTTATTTTTGACGTTAAGAATGGTGTCCCCTCTGAAGTGATATTAAGCGAGCAGAAAGCGAAGAAGATTGATTTAATTGTAATTGCATCTCATGGAAAGACAGGGATTATTAAACAGCTTATGGGTAGCGTCGCAGATAAAGTAGTCAAAGGCTCAAAATGCCCTGTCATAGTTGTTAAACCATAATACTAAAAGTTGTGTCTGGTGCGGTTGAAAGTGTCAGCAGTAATAAAATTCAATCGACAATTCATAATAAGCCGTCTCGTTCTCCGATGGGACGGCTTATTAGTTTCTATCCGTAATCATCGTTTCTGGTGAATAGATACTTCTAGACAGCTTTAGATGGTGCCTATAACCTGTACCGCCCATATTTCATTCTCTCTCACCTGATCAGTTCTGGTTGTAACATGCAAGTAAGCAAGTATGCATTTTCTTGATGAATTCGCCATCCTCTCCCTCCTTAAAGAGAGCATCCGGTAATACAAAGATAATTATGAGATATTTGATGGATGGACAGATCTTTGCTCGCTAAAACAATAAAAGCGAGCCGTCGCCAATACAGTCCGAGTAGCTCGCTTCTTTGTTAATGATCTTATCTTTTCATCGAACCAATTCTACAATATCATTCTTCTCTGCCTTGCCTGAAACGATAACAGCTGTTGCAAAGTGTTCATCGACAATTTCCGTAATTTTTACCTTTCCTGTCTTCTCTCTCATAAATGAGGGCGCCTTTGGATGACCAGTGAAAGTCATTCTGTAGACGTCCAGTTCCTGACCAACGGAGGCGCCGTCTTTTTTGCCGATGCACAAGTATACGCTGTCATCGGTTGTGTGAATGATGCTGCCTTTCATCACGATGCTGTGATACGTTTGTTGTTGTTGAATTGCCGCACAGGAAGCCATAGTGAAAAGCCCTATCATGATTAGAGCCACGAATAACAACCGCAGTCTATTTCTACCTTTTAACTGAATCACAAGACAATCTCCTTTCTTGACTTTTGATAATATTGATTGCTCATAGGTTGCATCCTCTTCAATGTTCGTATTTCTTATCACTTATTATTCAATACGCCAATGAAGATCGTAGATTATTTCCATGCGCTCAAAACATCACGTTAAAAAATATGCACGTTTCAATCAGGATTCATTGTTTTTTTAGAGTTGGTCTCTTACTGAGTTGTAGATGACAGCGGTAACAGTTGCCATCGACATTTCCATTGATCCCTCATGAACTGTACCAAATGAAAGCTACTATCCCAAATCTTCAGCGCAAAATCACGATTACGGGAAGATGTCTGTGGCAAGCCAGTATTTGATGGCCTTCATATACTACCATTTCCCCGGATACTCATCTTTTAAGGTTCCGCAGACGCAGGAAATATTCCCTTATTTCTTCCAGCTCCATACAGTTCAGGCAATCTTCCCTCTCCATCCATCCCTTCCGGGCGATGGTTACGCCCCCTTCCATATAATCGAAGCCGGCCAGATTATGAAGGTCGGGATTGACGGCGATCTTTACACCCTTTCTCTTCGCGTAGATGCAGTGGCGCCAGTCCAGGTCGAGGCGCAGGGGATTGGCGTTGAGTTCGATGACCTTTCCGTTCGCGGCGGCGGCATCGATCACCCGGTGGATGTCCAGGGCATATGGTTCCCTGGCCAGCAGCAGCCGTCCGGTCGGGTGGGCGAGGATCGTGGTGAAGGGATTGGCCAGGGCCTTGATGATCCTCACGGTCATCTCTTCCTCGGCCATCTGGAAATGGGAATGGACGGCGGCAATGACAAAATCGAACCGTTCCAGCGTTTCATCGTCATAGTCGAGGCGGCCATCGGGGAGGATGTCGGCCTCGATGCCCTTGAAGATGTGAAATGTCTCTTCCCCGGCGTTGATGCTGTCTATGGCTTCATGCTGGCGCCGGACGGCGTCCGGCGAGAGTCCCCCGGCGTAATAGGCGGACTGGCTGTGGTCGCTGACGCCGATATAGGCGTATCCCCGCCGTTTGGCTTCCCGGACCAGCGCCTCCAGAGAATCGGCGCCGTCACTGGCCTGGGTGTGGATGTGCAGGACGCCACGCATATCCCCTGTTTCCACCAGCCGGGGAAGCTCTCCCGCTGCGGCCGCCTCGATTTCCCCCATGTTTTCCCTAAGCTCCGGGGGAATATAGGGCAAATCCAGGACGGCGAAAATATCCTCCTCGCTGTGACACAAGAGGTTCTCTTCTTCCCGGAAGAGTCCGTATTCATTCATTTTCAAACCAAGCTTTTTTGCCCGCCCCCGGAGGGCCGTATTGTGTTCCCGACTGCCGGTGAAGTGATGGAGGGCGTAGGGGTATTGGGAGGGGGACACGATACGGAGATCGGCGTTGATCCCGGAGCGGAGGGTCACGCTTACCTTGGTGTCCCCCTTGGCAATGACGGATGCCGCCTGAGGCAGGGGGAGGAGGCAAAGGCGTCGGCGAGGAGGAGATGATCGTCCGTGGCCGCCAGGAGGTCAATATCCTTGACGACCTCGTTGCCCCGGCGGAGCGATCCGGCGATGCCGGCGGCAATGACGCCCCGCTGATCGGTCAGAAACTTCCGGAGGTCCATCGCCTCGGCAATTACTTCGGTGTAGAGGCGTCGCTCCCGGTAGTGCTTTAAGGCATCAATGCCGGCAAGGATCTTCTGTTGGGTTTTACTGCCGAATCCCGGCAGATCGAGGAGGCGGTTCTCCTGGCAGGCGTATTCCAGCTCCCCGATGGTTTGAATTCCCAGTTTTTCATAAAGGATATGGATTTTCTTGGGGCCCAGGCCCGGAATTTTAAGCATCTCGAAATGGCCGGCGGGAATGGTGGCCTTGAGATCGTGATAGTATCTGAGCTGTCCCGTCGCGGCCAGTTCCTCGATTTTCTTGCTGATGGCTTCGCCTACCCCTTTGATGGTGGCCAGCCTGCCTTCCCGGACAACCAGGTCCAGGTCCTCATCCAGGGCTTCAAGACTGCGGGCGGCATTTGCATAGGCCCTCGATTTGAATGGATTTTCACCCTTCATTTCCAAAAGGAGGGCCAGTTCATCCAGGATCTCGGTGATCTCCTGCTTGGTCCGTTCCATATCGGTAAGGATCAGGCGATGATGATATCTTCCAGGCTGCGCTTGGGGACGTGATGCCCCCCCTGGGGATCCCGCCAGTACCGTATCTCTTCCCCTGTCTTGACCTCTTCAATAAAGACTTTCTCTATGGGTTTCCCCAGGGCAATAACCATAACGATGTCATACTGTTCGGCAATGCCGAGGCTTTCCCTCATGCCCTCTTTTTTGATTGAGGCGACCATACAGCCCCCTAAGCCTTTTTCCGTCGCCCCGAGGAGAATCGTCTGGCCGGCGATGCCCAGGTCATAGGCAGCGGCAGGGCTGATCTCCGTATCGACGAGCATGACGATATAGGCAGTGGGGCGTTCACCCGCGGCGGGACCGGGCCAGTCCTTCAGATAGCCGGCCCAGGCCAAATGGGGGAAGATGAGGCCGTTCTTTTGCGGTTCCCAGGAAAGCAGGTACTTCAACGGCTGCCGGTTGGCCGCCGATGCCGTAAGCCTGGCCAGGCCCACAAGTTCTTTCAGGGTCTCTTGGGAAATCGTTGCTGTCTCGTCAAAACGGCGGTAACTGCGGTTTCGGAAAACCAGATCCTTTAACATGGTGCACCTCCAAATAATTATTTATCAAAAGCCGATCGTCCGGAAAAATAAATCCCGGCAGGTTTTTTCGATTTGCCGCAGGCGCTGCAGGGCCTCGTTGAAGTCCTGCGCTCCGGCGGTGAAGACGCCATGCCCGTAAACAATGGCGGCGCCGTGGTCCCGGACGGCCGAAGGTACGGTATTGCAGAGGCCGAAGGGACCTGCCCCGGCCTCGCCGGAGACGACGGGGATGTCCCGGATCCATCTTTCCCGGGGGCAGAAACGATGGCATCCGCCCTTGTCCGGGCAATCTTCTTCCCCGCAGGCCATGGACATGATGACGGAGAATTTCGGGTGCCCATGGAGGACGGCGCGGTAAGGTGCCGTCAGGGCGATAAACCGATGGGCCGGCAACTCCGTCGAGGCAATGGCGTCCGTCTCTGTCGGTCCTGCCAAGGGGATGCGGATGATCTTGTCTGTAAGGGCGTCCAGGGCGCTCCCCTTGCGGGTGATGAAAAGATCTTCCCCCCGGCGGTAGGAGATATTGCCGAAATTGGCATCTACCAGGCGATCAGAGACGGTCCTCTTACCTGCCACCACCATGGCCGCCCGGATGTCTGCCTCATCTTCCCAGGGGCCGGAACTCAAGGTCGGACCCGCCGCCACCGGGGGAACGGGGTCGAGACGACCCATAATCGCTTCCAGGACCGCCCGCCCTTGCCATGACGGACCCGACAGATGCCGCTGCCGGAGCGTATCGGAAAAGAATTTGACAAAGACGGCAAAGCAGGCGGCGCTGTAGATGACAAAGGCCGTTTCCATATCCTTTTTTGCCGTGGCGATGACGCCTCCACCGGGGATGACCACACAGCGGCGGTCTTTCAGGGCGACAAGGAGCCCGGCCTCGGTAAGATCCTTCAGGATGGGGAGGTCCTTGAGAAATATCCTGGTTTCAAAATCCTGGGGATGAATAACGTCGCCACCGGCGGCGGTCTCCGCCAAGTGGAGAAGCATGGTGTGATAAGGTTCCGCCGGTTGACAGTACAGGATGGCCCGGCGGCCAAGGCGTTCGCCCACTTTTGTTAGTAGTACGGTCAGGGGGTCTTCCCGGTTCCAGATGAGTAATCCCTCCCCGAACCCCAGGAGGGGCGTTTCCGCTTCGGCAAGACCGGCCCGGACGAGTTTTGCGGAGTAGTGGGAGAAGGAATCATTCATTATCTGCCTGACCGATTGCTATTGCCCATTGCTATTCACCGCCGTCAGCCGTGGGGGAGAAGGATCACCTTAGTTGCTTCCGTTCCCGTGGCGACAAGCTGGAAGCCCTTTTGGGCCTCCGCGAGGGGCAGGCGGTGGGAGATCATTTTTTCCACGGGCAGACGGTTAAAGCGGATCAGATTGATCGCCGCCGTGGCATCGTAGGGGCTGTTGCCGTAGGAAGGCATGAGTTTGATCTCGTTGCGCCAGAAATCATTGAGGGGCACGGACAGGTTAACCCCCGGCTCCGTCGTGGCGAAACAGAGGATTGTTCCCCCCCGGTCCACGGATTGCAGCGCCTGATCGAAAGCAGCGGGGGCGCCGGTGCAGACAATGACGAGATCGGCGGGGCGCTGATCGTTGACGCTCCGCACCCAGGCCGGTATATCCTCCCGGGCATCACTGACGTCTTCGGCGCCAAAGGTCAGGGCCTGGTCCCGCCGGTAGGCGTTGATGTCCGTGGCCATGATCCTTCCCGCCCCGGAGGCCCGGGCCAGCATGATATGAAGGATGCCGGAGATGCCGCTGCCCAGCACCAGCACCGCTTGTCCCGGTTGCAGGCGGGCCAGACGCTGCCCCCGGATGACGCAGGCCAGGGGTTCGATCATGGCGCCGGCGGCGAAGGAAACGTCTTCGGGGAGGAGAAAAACCCCCCGGTCAACATTAAGCCGGGGGACCCGGAGATATTCGGCAAAGCCGCCGGGATCGTAATTGGTGCTGTGGAGGGTCTCGCAAGCGGTGTGGTATCCTTGCAGACAGTAATGGCAGGTATTGCAGGGGATATGGTGGGAGACAAAGACCCGGTCTCCGAGGCGACAGTTCGTCACCCCTTCTCCAACCGCGGCGACAACCGCGGCGATTTCATGGCCCAGGACCAGGGGCGCCTTCCTGATCCGGTACCATTCCATGATATCGCTGCCGCAGATCCCGCTGGCCATTACCTTGACGAGGATCTCCCCGGGGCCGATCCGGGGTACCGGCATCTCCTCAATCCTTACGTCATTGTTCCGGTAATACATGGCTACGCGCATGGACTATCTCCCCGCCGGCATCATTTTTTCCCTTTGACGGCTTTTGCTTTTTTGCTCTTTTCCGCCTTGGCGTCGTTGAAAAGCTCCCAGGCTTCCCTAGCCGTGAGGTTTTCGTGGATGATGGCGTGGAGGGCCTTCATCATGGCCACGGGATGAGGGTTCTGCCAGACATTTCGGCCCAGATTGAGGCCGATGGCGCCGTTTTGCATCCCGTCGTAAACAAAATCAAACACTTCCTTTTCTGTTTCACATTTTGGTCCTCCCGCCATGACGACGGGAACGGGGCAGCCGGCTACCACTTTGTCGAAATTCTTGCACCAGTAGGTTTTCACCACCCGCGCCCCCAACTCGGCGGCAATGCGGGAGCACAGGGCCAGATACCGGGCATCCCGTTTTTCCAGCTCCTTGCCGACGGCGGTGACGGCCATGACGGGAATGCCGAAATCCTCGCACTGATTGACGATTTCGGAAAGGTTCATCAGTGATTCCCGTTCGTAGTCGGTCCCCACGAAAATCGATATCCCCACGGCCGCGGCATTAAGGCGCAGGATCTCTTCGATGGAAGTGGTGAGGGATTCATTGGCGAGGTCCTTCCCCAGGACGCTGGCCCCTCCCGATACCCGGAGAATAACGGGCTTGCTCCCGACGGGATTGACAGCGGACCGCAGGACGCCTCTGGTTACAAAAAGGGCGTCGCAGTAGGGAAGAAGCGGTTTAATGGTTTCTCCGGGTTTCTCCAGACACGATGTCGGTCCCTGGAAATAGCCGTGATCGATAGGCAGAAAGAAGCAGTGTCCATCTGCCTGAATTAGCTGGGACAGGCGGTTTTCCATTCCCCAATCCATAATAATTAGCCTCCGTGATAATATTTTTTCTTTGGTAGTCTATCACATTCCCCGCATCATGGGTAGGGTGATTTGCATGGATAATTTAATCTGGCAGGAGGGCCGAATTTCGTATATAGGTGAAAAAGTTGCGAAGCTCTCAACCAAATATCATGTCAGGAGCGCACCCCTATGAACAAAGAAGCCTTCCGCAAGATCAGTTACGGCCTTTATCTTGTCAGTTCCGTCCAAGACGGCAAGTTCAACGGCCAGATCGCCAACAGCATGTTTCAGGTCACCTCGGAGCCATCCACGATTGCCGTCAGCATCAACAAGGAAAACCTGACCCATTCTTATATCAAGGCCAGTCGTGTCTTTTCCGTTTCCATTCTCTCCGAGGAGGCCCCGATGACCTTCATCGGTCTTTTCGGCTTCAAATCGGGCCGGGACGTCGACAAATTCAAGAATGTCCAGTACCGGGTCGGGAAGACCGGCGCGCCCATCGTCCTGGATAATGCCGTGGCCTATCTGGAGGTCAAGCTGATCCAGGAGCTGGAATGCGGCTCCCACACAATTTTTGTCGGGGAGGTCGTCGATTACGACAATCTCGGCAATGATCCCCCCATGACCTACGCCTACTATCATACCGTCAGGAAGGGCAAGTCCCCCAAGACAGCACCAAGCTATCAGGCAGAAGAACCCAAAGCCGTGGTCGCGAAGGCGGCCAGCTATGTGTGTTCAATCTGCGGATACGTCTATGACCCCGCCACCGGCGAACCGGAGCACGGCGCCCCGGCCGGAACGCCCTTTGAGGATCTGCCCGCCGACTGGACCTGTCCCGTCTGCGGCGCCGACAAGTCCCATTTTGAACGGGAGGCATAATCCGCCGGAAGACAACTAAATGATTGGATGGTGATACTTAGATTATGCTTGCCTTAATCGGGTTAGTGCTCATATTTTCCCTGTTTGTCGCATATTTTGTGAACAAGGGCTCGACCTTGACGGCCCAGGAGGCGTTAGCCAATTACCTGCACGCCGTAATTGGCGGACGCACGGAAGCGGCCTATAATTACCTTTCTTCGGCAAACAAAGCAAAGCAGAGCCTTCTGGATTATAAAACGGCCAATTCTCTGGGGAATGGCTTGATAGCCCAGGTAATCGGAGGCAATATTTCTTTTGTTGTAGAAAATATCGATGTCACGGGAGACAGGGCAACGGCAGTGGTGGCCATGACGGCCCCCGATTTCCCGTTGATGATCAACGACATTTTCCATAGTCTGGCCGCCGGGATTCCTGAGCAGACACTGGAGTCCTTAACATTTGTTTGTCAAAACATCAGTCATTTTCTGGACAAATACCAGCGGGACAACCTCCCGATGCAGACCACGAAGGAAACGTTTTCCCTCCTCCGGGAAGGCGACGGTTGGAAGATCAAAAGATGATCTTTCCCCAAACCCGGCGTAACCTCAGGGAATTACTGACGACGGAGACGGAACTCAGGGCCATGGCCGCGGCGGCGAATTCCGGGTTCAGGAGGATGCCTCCGAAGGGATAAAGGACTCCGGCGGCGATGGGGATGCCAATAATGTTGTAGATGAAGGCCCAGAAAAGATTCTGACGGATCACCTTCATTGTTTCGTGGGACAGACGGATGGCCGCCGGAACGGCCTTGAGGTCTTCGCTCATCAAGGTCATGTCGCTTGCCTCCATGGCCACGTCGGTTCCGGCGCCGATGGCAATACCAATGTCGGCGGCCGCCAGGGCCGGGGCGTCGTTGATGCCGTCACCCACCATGGCCACAATCTCTCCCTGCTCCTGCAATCTAATGATTTCCTTAGCCTTGTCACCGGGGAGGACCTCGGCAAGCAGCATATCGATGCCCAGCACCTCACCCACGGCCCGGGCCGTCTGAGCGTTGTCGCCGGTGATCATCGCAATTTTGAGGCCCGCCTTTTTCAGTATCCCGATAGCCTCCCTAGCCGAGGTTTTGGGGACGTCGGACAGGGCGATCATTCCCAGGAGCTGCCCATCCCGGGCTACAAAGACGCCCGTTTTCCCTTCCCCGGCCAGACGCTCTGCGGCATCCTCCAGAGGCAGGAAAGAAATACCGGCCCCCTCTAGGTAGCGGCGGTTTCCCAGGAGGCAGGGACGTCCGGCGACCAGGGCACTTGCCCCCAGACCGGCGCTGGCCGCGAAGTCTCCGATCGCTTCGGGGATGATGTTTCTGGTCCGGCCCTCCCGGACAATCGCCTCGCCGAGGGGGTGTTCGGAGACGGATTCGATGGAGACGGCGATCTTCAGGAGGTCGTTCTCACCAATTCCTGGGGCAACGATGATGTCCGTAACCTGCGGCTCCCCCCGGGTCAGGGTCCCCGTTTTGTCAAAAACGACCATCGTGAGCTTGTAGGCCTTTTCGAGACTTTCTCCTCCCTTGATCAGAATCCCCCGTTCGGCCCCGAGACCCGTGCCCACCATAACGGCGGTGGGGGTGGCAAGACCGAGGGCGCAGGGGCAGGCAATGACGAGGACGGAGACAAAATTGAGGAGCCCCCGGCTGAAATTTCCGTCGGGGACGAAAAAATACCAGACGACAAAGGTCGCAATCGCAATCGCGAAGACCACGGGAACAAAAACCGATGCTACCTGATCGGCCAACCGCTGAATGGGGGCCTTCGATCCCTGGGCCTGCTCCACAAGGCGGATGATCTGGGCCAGGGCCGTTTCCGCACCGACCTTGGTGGCGGTGAAGGTAAAAGATCCTGTTTTGTTGATTGTTGCCGCGAAAACGGGGGCGCCCTGCTCCTTGGAGACGGGCATGCTCTCCCCGGTGAGCATTGATTCATCGATGCTCGACGATCCGGCGACGATCACGCCGTCCGTGGGAATCCTCTCTCCGGGGCGGACGAGGAGAAGATCGCCCCGGATGATCCCCTCAATGGGAATATCCTCCTCGGCGCCGTTGCGGATGACCCGGGCGGTCTTGGGCCGGAGCCCCATGAGGCGCTGGATGGCCGCCGAGGTCTTCCCCTTTGCCTTCGCCTCGAGGAGCCGTCCCAGGATGATCAGGGTAACGATCAGGGCGGCGCCGTCATAATAGACATGGGGGGCAATACCCGAGCGGGTGAACATCTGGGGGACGAACGTGGCCAGGGCGGAATAGGCGTAGGCCGCGAAGGCCCCGACGGCCACGAGGGTATTCATGTCCGTTGTCCCCTGCCGGGCGGCCTTGATTGCCCCGCTGAAGAAACGGCTTCCCACCCAGAAGACGACGGGAGTCGTCAGCAGGAACAGGGCGATCAGCAGCGGTTGTCTGGGGATAGCCGTGAGGAAGGGGAACCAGTGCTGCATGGAGCCGAAAAAGATCACCAAGCTAAGGGCCATGCCGACGGCAAAGCGGATTTTCAGATCCCCTATTTCCTTTTCCCGGGACGCGGCAATCGGATCTTCCCGGAATTCTTCGGGAATGCCAAGATAATCGTATCCCGTTTCCGTGATGAGGGCATCGACCCCTTCCAGGCCCACCCACTGGGGGCGATGCCTGATTGTCGCCCGGGCCGTTGCCAGATTGACCGAGGCCTCCGCCACGCCGTCCAGGGACTGCAGTGCCCGCTCCACTCTCCGCACACAGGCAGCGCAGGTCATGCCCCCCACGGAGACGGTGGTTTCCTGCAACCTTTCCTCATGCAACTTCATACCCCGCTTTTTCGACGGCCTCCCGGATCAGGTTTGCTGCCACCGGTTTCTCTTCTTCAAAGGTTGCCTCCCCCTTCTCCAGGTTGACCTGTACATCTTTCAGTCCCTCCACTTTCATCAAAGCCTTCTTGACGGCCATCACACAATGTCCGCAGGTCATTCCCTCAATCTTGATCGTTGCCATATCGTCGCTCCTTTTCGTTGGATCAGTTTAAACATCCGTCAGCCTTTGGATAGACTGCCAATGCTGCCTAATATACACATGAATTACAGCTTGACAAGACCTGCTCAAGCCGATAATGAGAAAAATCTTCTACAAAAAGGATCCGCCATGATCATCCGTTGCTGGGGTGCGAGAGGCTCTATTCCCGTATCAGGTCCGGAATACCTTAAATATGGGGGCGATACGACGTGTCTCGAAATCCGGACAAAAGAAGATGATATTATCATTGTCGATGCCGGTTCGGGAATCAGGCGCCTGGGCAATGCCCTGCTGGCGCAGGGGCGGCGCGATTACAACATGTTTTTTACCCATGCCCATTGGGATCACCTCCTGGGTTTCCCCTTTTTCAAGCCCATTTATTTCAAAGATACCCGGATCAACATGTTCGGATGCCCCTTCGCCCAGATATCCGTCAAGGATCTGATCGCCCAGGTCATGACGGCGCCTCATTTTCCTATTAATTATGATGACATCCGCTGTGATATATCTTACCATGAGACCTGCGGGACCCGTTTTACCATCAATACCATGACCGTGACCTCCTTCCCCTTGAGCCATCCTAATCAGGGGATGGGATACCGGTTTGAAGAAGACGGAAAATCATTCGTCTTTCTGACGGATAATGAATTGGGCTATGTCCATCCCGGCGGTCTGGGCTTTGAGGATTATGTTCAGTTTTCAGCGAACGCCGATCTCCTCATCCATGACGCCGAATTCAGGGAAGATGATTACAAGAAGACATGGGGGCATTCCACCTATAACGATGCGGTTCGCCTGGCTATCGAGGCCCGGGTGAAGACCCTGGGCCTCTTTCATCACAATCAGGAACGAAACGATGGGGAAGTGGATGACATCGTGGAGCGTAGCCGCAACCTCATCCGTGATCAACAGGCGCCGTTAAAGTGCTGTGCCGTCCAGAGAGACATGGAATTCGTCCTCTGATGCCCCGTCCATGACCCTACCAACCCTACCTGAAAAAATAATTGACTTCCATGTCCACCTCTTCCCCGACCGGCTGTCTGAGGCGATCTGGAAACGGTTTGTCAGCGACTATGGCTGGCCGGTTCTCCACCGGCTATACTACCGGGATTGTCTCGCCTATCTTGGGGAGCGTGGCGTTGCCCCCGTCGTCTATTCCAACTATGCTCACCGCCGCGGCGTCGCCAGGGAGCTGAATGACTGGAATTTGAAGGTATTGGACGAGTTCCCCGGTCTTTATTGCTTTGCCGCCTGCCACCCCGACGACGAGGACATGCTGTATATGGCGGAGAAACTGCTGGATCATCCCCGGATCCTCGGTTTCAAGCTTCAACTCCTCGTCCAGCGTTTCTATCCCCATGACCCGCGCCTGAATCCCTTATACGAACTTGTCATGGAGAGGAATAAGCGCCTCCTCTTCCACGTGGGGACGGGCCCGGTGGGAAATGATTTCGTCGGGGCTGTCCATTTTCAAAAGGTTCTGGAGAGGTATCCGGGGCTTCCCGCCATTGTCGCCCACATGGGGGCGCTAGAATATGAGGTCTTTGGCGGTCTTCTGGAGGCGTATCCCAACCTGTACATGGATACGTCTTTTTCCTTTCTTCCCGGTCTGGGGGCCATGTTCAACCTGGACAGCGATTTTCTGGAGCGGTATCAGGACCGGATTCTCTATGGATCGGACTTCCCGAATATCATTTTCCCCAGGGAGGATGAGATCAACCAACTCCTGAGCCTGGGCCTGTCCCCGGCCTTCTACGGGAAGGTTTTTCGGGAGAACGGTCTACGTCTGATCAGTCAGCACGCTCATGATCTTCCAAAGTCGTCCTCGATCCGCTCGATGTCGTCCTCTCCGAAATAATCACCTGTCTGTACCTCGATAAAGGCGACATCCACCGCACCCCGGTTGGCGATACGGTGGCTGGCCCCGGCCGGGATGTCCACGGCCTGGCCCGGGTACAGGGGAATCTCCTTGCCGTCAATGGTCGCCAGGGCCTGTCCCTGAAAGACATACCAATGCTCGGAGCGGCGGCGGTGGCGCTGGAGGCTCAAGCGTTTACCGGGATAGACGACAATCCTTTTGACCTTGTGATCCGGGGCGTCGCCCAGAACCTCATACCAACCCCAGGGGCGATGATCAGTTTCCATAAGGATCCTTTCTACTTCGATAAAAAATAGTATTGGCTATTTTTGCCTTCTTACCATAAGAAAGGCAGCCGACGCATCTTTAATCTTGAAGAAAGGCCTCAGAGAATCAAAGATAATGGACCTGACTTACCAACTGATACGGAGCAGGAAGAGGAAGAAAACCCTGTCCCTTACGGTGAAACCGGAAGGCATGGTCGTAATCCAGGCCCCTTATCCTGTCCCGCAGGCTGAGATCGACGGATTCTTTCAACGCAAGCTGCCCTGGATTCGCCAAAAGCTGGCAACACTGGCGCTACAGGTTTCTCGGGAGATCCCGAGGAGCGACGCCCTTGCCGCCGGCGACAAGGCGTTGTTTCTCGGCGTCGCCTATCCGGTAATTATAAATGGGATCAATCTTAGTGGCGACAATCTTGCCTTCGACGGCAGCAGCTTTCTCCTTTCCCCATGCGCCGCCGCCTTGGGAAAGGACTCACTCCGGACCTGGTATCGGCAGGCGGCTTCGTCATTTCTGCCGGACCGGGTCAGGGCTTATGAGGTGATTATGGGCTGTCATTCTCGTTCGGTTCGCATCAGCAAGGCCCGGTCGCGCTGGGGTTCATGTTCCGCTGATAACCGTCTTGCTCTCTCCTGGCGGCTCATGATGGCGCCGCCGTCTGTAATCGATTACGTAGTGGTTCATGAACTGGCCCATATTCGGGAAAAGAATCATTCACCCCGTTTCTGGTCCCTGGTCGGGGAAATCTGCCCCGACTATAGAAACCAGCGGCGCTGGTTGAGGATCGCGGGGGCTGGCCTGTTTTTGTAACAATCGGCTTTTCATGCCTGTCAAGATGTCATAACCATTGACATCTCCCCTCGCCGTTATTATAAAAAGATTCGAGCAAGCTGATAACAGTTATGGATAAGATAATGAACAATGATAACGCCCTCCCCCTGACCGACCTGGCGGATGG
The DNA here is from genome assembly GCA_025355725.1 of Syntrophus sp. (in: bacteria). Lineage (GTDB taxonomy): Bacteria > Desulfobacterota > Syntrophia > Syntrophales > UBA8958 > UBA8958. The sequence continues at coordinate 80,149 of JANXZC010000182.1, read as the reverse complement.
GGAGGAAGGCATCATCCTCTCCCTGGCCGGGGGCCGGGACCTGGCCGGCCGCCTGGCCGGTATGGGCATTTCTTTGAATGCCAAGATCAGGATGGTCCGTAACAGCAGCGGTCTGGTTATGGTCCTGGTCGGGGAAACAAGAATTGCCTTGGGCCATGGGGAAGGGGAAAAGATAATTGTTTACCGTACGATTCCCGCAACGGAAGCGGAAAGAGCCCCGGAACCGAAGAAAAGAATCCTCGTGGCCCTCGCGGGTCAGCCCAACGTGGGCAAATCGACGGTGTTCAATATCCTGACGGGCCTTTCTCAGCATGTGGGCAACTGGCCGGGCAAGACGGTGGAAAAAAAGGAAGGGGCTCTTGCCTGCCAGGAAGGAGACCTCTGCATCGTCGATCTTCCCGGCACTTACAGCCTCACCGCCTTCTCGGAGGAGGAGCGGGTCGCCCGCGACTTCATCCTGAACGAGAGCCCCGATGTGATCGTGCTGCTTGCCAATGCCGCCGCCCTTGATCGGAGCCTCTATCTCCTTACCGAACTTCTCCTCCTCGGGCCGCCGGTTATTGTGGCCGTCAATATGATCGACGTGGCGGAGTCCCAGGGCGTTCGCATTGATATCCATGCCCTCGAACGGTCCCTCGGCGTCCCGGTCATCGGGATGATCGCTTCAAAGAATCAGGGCCTCCGGGAGCTGATCAACCGCATTATTTCCCTGGACCGGGGTGAGCTTTCCTATCAGCCCCGGCTACCCGATATTGCCGCTGATCATCAGGAAGTCTTCCTGGAGATTAAAGACCTCCTCCGTAAGAACCTTGCCGTCCAGACGCGGCATACCTGGATGGCGACGAAATTCATGGAGGGAGACAAGGAAATATCTAAAAAGATAGAGGAATCTGTTCCACCGGAGATCTGGAACCAGCTCAAGGCGATCCTGCTCAAGCACGAAGATTCTCTCCATGCCGTGGTCGGGGGTCGTTATGACTGGATCGAGGAGGCGACCCGTTCCGCCGTTTCCCGATTCAAGATGGGACAGGTGGTCATGACGGATCGTCTCGACCATGTCCTGACCCGTCCCCTCTATGGGATTCCGATCCTCCTGGCGATGTTTGCCGGCGTCTTTTTTGTGACCTACAAGGTCGGCTATCCTCTGCAAAAGGGCCTGGAATGGCTGGTGAGTGCCTTTGCCCGCCAGATCCAACCGTCTTTGCTCCCTTTTCCCCCCTGGATCAAGGGGCTGGTGGTAGATGGGATCATCGGCGGCGCCGGTTCCGTCTTGACCTTCCTGCCCATCCTCGTCATCTTCTTCGCTGTCCTGGCCATCCTCGAAGACGTGGGCTATATGGCCCGGGCGGCCTTTGTCATGGACCGTTTCATGCACCTGATCGGACTCCATGGCAAGAGCGTCATCCCCATGTGCCTGGGTTTTGGGTGCAATGTACCGGCGATCCTCGGGGCCCGTATCGTGGAATCGAAAAGAGAGCGGCTCCTGACCATCTTCCTTTCCCCCTTCATTCCCTGTACCGCCCGGCTGGCCGTCCTGACCTTCGTTACGGCGGCCGTCTTTGCTAAACAGGCCGCAGTTGTCTCTTGGTCCCTTCTGGCGGCCAACATCCTGATCTTGGGCATGACGGGCATGATCATCAACCGTTTCGTCCTCAAGGACGAGCCCATGCCCTTCATCATGGAGTTGCCCCTGTATCACAAGCCGGACATGCGGACCATCGGCATGGTTATCTGGAATCGGACCATCGCCTTTGTCAGGCGGGCGGGAACGGTGATTCTTGCGGTATCGGTGCTCGTATGGGTGCTGTCCTATTTTCCCCACGGCCGGGTGGAAGACAGCCTTCTGGCGGGGATCGGACAGTTTATAGAACCGGTGGGGCGGCCCCTGGGGCTGGACTGGAAGATGATGACGGCCCTGCTGACGAGTATCGTGGCCAAGGAAAACGCCATTGCCACCCTCGGCGTCCTCTATGGGGTAGGCGATGAGGGACTGGTGCGGGTTCTGCCTGCGGTCATGACCCCGGCATCGGCCCTTGCCTTTCTCGTGGTCCTCATGCTTTTTATTCCCTGTGCGGCAACGGTGGCAGTCATGAAGCGGGAGATGGGAAGCTGGACTTGGTTCGGCGCCTCTTTTGCCCTGATGCTGAGCCTGTCCTTTTTCCTCGGCATGTTCGCCTATCAGCTGGCCATCTGGATCGGCCTGTAAACATCTACAAAGTCACACGAAGCTGTCTTATCAAAAATTGATGAATGCCACTTCAAACCTTCGAAGGTGCCCATGTTACAGGTAGGCTTCGCCCTCCTTCAAAAAAAGAAAAACGGTGATTGAAGAAATATTCCTCAACCACCGTAGATATTGGAGCGACGGGAATAGCAATCTATTTTAATGATGACTATGGTATAGCCACCTCACAGTCACATAGTAGGATGCTTAGTAGATCATCAACGATCCTAACGATTCAGCAGGCCGAACTGCTGTAAAGCCTGACGTAACTTTTCACGGTTTTCTGGTTTCAGGGGGACCAAGGGCAGTCGCACCTTTCCTGCTGGCAACCCCATCATGGCCATGGCCTCCTTGACGGGAACCGGATTGGTTTCGATAAATAGCATCTGCACCAATGGCAGTGTCTTAAAATGAATCTCCCGTGATGCACTAATTTCTCCGGTAAGATAGAGATGGACCATCTCTCGGTATTGTTTCCCGACGATATGAGACACAGCCAATATCCCCCCATCGCCACCTAAAGCCATCATCGGGAACGTCAGGGCGTCTTCTCCGCAAAGGACATAAAACTTCTTCGCACTTTCACGGGTCGCCCGGATGATCTCCATAGTGAGTATCAAATCACCACAGGCATCCTTCATGCCGATTATATGATCCATCTTGGAGAGAGCGATCATTGTTTTAGCCTCAATGAGCCGTCCCGTTCGCGAGGGAATATTATAAATAAAAAGTGGCAACTTTGTTGCTTCGGCAATAGCTTCGAAATGTTTCAATAGGCCGTCCTGTGTGGGTCTGTTATAATACGGGCATACTTGCAGGCTTGCCGCGACGCCCATATCCGCGGCGTGCTTTGTCATCTCGATAGCCTCTTTGGTACTGTTAGAACCTGTTCCAGCCATCACTGGCACTCTGCCCCCGACTTCGTCGATCACGATTTTAATGACCTTGGCATGCTCATCATGATCCAATGTCGGTGATTCCCCGGTTGTCCCACAGGGGACAATGCCATCACATTTCACATCTTCTATGTAGTAATTGACAAGTTGGCGAAGCCCAGCCTCGTCTATGGAATAGTCGTCTCTAAAAGGCGTTATGATGGGCACATGACATCCAGCCCAAGATTGTGTTTTCATAGGTTCTCCTTTATATTTCATTTAGATGCATAGTTGTTAATTCCAACAAATGTCCTCTCAAAGCAAAAAAAAAGCCACGGGGCTTACCCGTGGCTTTGAAGGAAACTTTATGTCGGTTATCGCAAAACGAACATCCTCAAAGCCATGGGTAGCCCCAAACGCTTTATCCCCTGTTTTTTACCAACAGTCTTTTTAATATCTATAAGGACGTTCATCAACTTTCCCTTTGCATCTTTACTTAGCGAGTATAAAAACACATGGTTCGCTTCATGTCAATACTTTATTGATGACGTTTTTTTGAGTCTTGTAGCCTTGTATTATCCGATACAGTTTGATGTTTGTTTTCTCCGTTTGCCTATTGTTCCCCGCTGGAGGTCAATGATTACCATTTATACTCTCAGATCGTTGTTTTCATGTTTACTTGAGGTCCTTTCCGAAAACCCAGAAATAAATCGTCCCGGCGAGACCGCATACCATGGCGGTCAGAAGGTTCGCAGTCGGTGATAGCTGCCAAAGAAACGCTCCACCTAAAGCGGCGACGGAAACGATGACATCCCGGATAAGATAGTACAGCCCAAACATTCCCGCCTTATTGTCATCAGGGGCGAGGTCCATGATCAGGGCCTTGCGGGTGGGTTCGCCGAACTCCTTAAGACCCCTGATAATAAAGGCGATGACCATCATCAAAAAAGAGTGTGAGAAAAGCAGCACCAAGGGAAAGAGAGTGAAATTGAAAAAGGTGATGACGACGAAGGGCTTTTTCGCACTCCGGTCGGCGAGGTAAGCGATGGGGACATATACGAGCACTGCCGTCGCCATCTCGATCGTCGTGAGAACACCAAACTGGACGGCGCTGATGCTGTTTACTTTCATACACCAGACGACGACAAAAGCATATGGGATCTGCTCGGCGAAACGGATCAAAATATCGGAGACCAGGAGGTTTTTGAGGGCCGGAGTCATGAAACGCCATAGCTTGGAGGGTCGTTTTTCAGGCTTTCCTCGGTACGGATCGTCCCGGATCATTGCCTGCTGGAGGATAAGGGATGCGAACCCCAGGATCAGGGCGGCGACAAAAGCCAGCCGTATCCCCGTCTTCTCGCCGTAGAGGGCGATCATAACCCCGCCGATGATGGGACCAAGAGCCATGGGAATCCGCCGGACGAGAGAATGGACTGTGACCCCCATCGTCCGTTTGTCTTCAGGAAGGACGCGGGAAACGAGGCTCATCGTGGCGGGAAGCGAGATGGCCGTCCAGGAGAGGAAAAAGACGGAGCCGATGATGACCGCCTGCCAGTAGGGGAAAAAGATAACGATCAGATACCCGAACATGGCGATGAGATTGAAGACCAAGAGGGCCTTCTTGTAACCGAAGCGATCGCTCAGGTAGCCGCCGGGATATGAGTAAAGGGCAGACAGGAGGTTGTCCATGGCATTCAGGAGGCCGATTGACAAGACGCCGCCTCCCAAGGCCAGCAGGTAGATGGGAAGGAATCGCTCCGCCATCTTTTCGCCCAATCCAACCAAGACAACCATGGCAAGCAGGGCGACGATGCTTTTTTTTAATCCAAAAAAATCGGCAAGTTTGCGATGCCAGGTCATGACCTCATATCCCGATATAGCTGAGTTCACACATTGCGATTGTTAGCGGGCCACTTTGCTTCTGCCAGCATTGCTCATAAGGGTATGCTGTCGAACATATTACCCCATACTTATCCTTTCAAGATAAACAAGTACTTGCGAATTTAATCACCGGGAAAAGCCGGCAAGGCCTATACCCGCGTTATTCGCTTTTCCCGAACTTAACCACGTCTGATCGCGTCTGATCGAAATATACGACCCTCACCGTTACGAACCTGACCCCGGACGGAACTTCGACATAAACCGGCACGTCCTCGGTTATGCTCGCTGTTCCAGCGCCCTTGTGGGGCGGAAACCTGAACTCTCTGTCCGGATTCTCCTTGTCTACCCCGTAATAAATCCGGTTGATGCCGCCGCGCCAGGACATCAGATGGGTAAAATAGACCAGGGTCCTGCCGTCGAACTCCCTGAAAGACACCCAGCTTGTCTTGGTCATCTCCAGGATGTCCTTGTCCCCGCGTCCGGCCTCTCCGCCGGGATCGAGGGCGAAATCCCACGGTCCCATCTCCCGGCCCTGGCGGTCCTTGTACTTCACCCATAATTTAAGCGGCTTGCCCGTAAAGGGAAAACTCACGAACATGACCGGCATGGGCTTTCCCGTCTGAGGATGCCTGATCTGGGTGTGCCCCGTGCTTTTAAAAGACGGCTCTGAATCCAGGCGGTAGAAAACCTCACCGGCAGGTTCGGCAATCATCATGGTCGCGGTCCAACCGGCGTTCGACTTCATCCAGCTCACGCTGACCGGCTTTTCCATGAGTGCGGCCGGGGTGGTCCATAGCTCGGCCAGCCGCCTTTCAGCATCGGCCAAATACTCAGCCACCAGAGCCTTGTCGATTAACCAGCGAACGAAATGGCCGGCTTTATATGCGGCCAGAAACTTCTCCAGATATTCCTTTTCCCGACGCTTGTCCTCGATGCCCCGTCCAGGCAGTCTGGCCTCAGAATAATCCCTGGACAGTTCATAATAGGTCGGACCGAAATCCGGTCTTTTGCGGGCAAACTCCTCAAATCCGCGCACCCTGGCCTCGCGATCCAGCAAAAACAGGGAAACAAAAGGGATGACAAAGCTTTTGCTCTGTTTCCTGATGTATTCATAAACCTCGCGTGCCCCTTCACGGCCCTCCTGAACCTTCAAAAAGGTCTGGAACCGGACATGGGGATCGATAAAATCCAGATCGAAACGAAAATATTCCATGTATGCCCGGCGGGCATTGCCGTAGTCACCGCGCAACTCGTACACGCGGGCGTTGCTGTAATACTCCTCGGGGATCTTGGGTGATGAGATGATGCCGCCTTGCCTGGCCAATTCCTCGAAGCCCATACTTATCTTGTCCAGAGACAGGGTCATCTTCTCCTGCGACTTCTCGATGCGGGTCGTTGCTTGCTTTATCTCGGCGATATCGCGGGCAATTGCCGCGACCTTGGCGTCCAGAAGGCGGCCCAGATCCTCAAGCTCGGCTGATGTCTCGCCAAACGCCCTGGACAGGTCTTTTTCCGCGCTCTTGTCCGGTGATTTCAGCATGGCCATGTTCTTCTCTTCAAGCTCGCGCACGCGGTCCAGCAAATCCCTCTCACGTACCTTCAGCTTTTTGATTTCCTCCAGACTGCCCCGATCTGAAAGCAGGGCCTTGACGCGCATCTCCATAACGGCCGTGTCCACATCCACCCTGGCCGTAACCTCGATGCCGAAGAGATTTCCTTCCATGATATTTTTGCGCGTCACGATCTCGGTCTTGAGAAGCCCGGCGGCCAGGGCGAAGATTTCATCGACGGCCACGGCCGAATCGCGAACCAGGGTCATGGATTCTATGTAGGTTCCAGCCTGTTCCAGGGCTTCTCGCTTCGCCTTGGTCACGGCGGACACAGTGGCTGAATCCGGCGACTGCCCGCCCCCGAAAAGCTGGCGGACCGTCATGGTGTAGGTTTTGACCTCGGCATAGGAAACTGAGACAAAAACCATGACCAGCAGAAAACAGATAAATGCTATAATTTGGAATTGTTTCATCTATAAGTCCATTTGATTGGACATGGCTATCATAACCATTTAAGAAATAGCAATAATGAATAAAGCTTGTAGCACGTGAGCCGGGTTATGGTGAGTCGGATAATCTTGAGAAATCGAATCAGAAAGACGCGGGGGCGATACCAGGGAGTAACGTGACGGGGGGAGCTGTTGCTTTTTCTCCAGTAAGTGCCCGTCCGGGTTTAAAAAAACGCCTGAGGCGGACTTTGCGAGGGTGACAGTAATTAGCTGTTTTTGCTTAATTGACTTTTGGTAAGGACGTCAATATTTCTTTCCCTCACTATTTTCTCAACCTGTTTTTGGCGATCTTCTCCGGACAGAAAATCATTCTGAGGCTTATTAATTGCCCAAATCATTGAATCTATCGACTTATTTAGCTCTATTGTTGCACTAGTTTGCTTATGAGTAGCTTCTGTCTGTTCTTTTGATGCTTTCAATGATTTATTAGTTATTATTGCATTAATTACTATAGCAATCACTAACAATATTAAGAATATCGCGATAAACCACGTTGGGTCAACTTGATAGTATGAATTGTTATTCATGTCATTTTATGCGATTCTCGAAATGGTAATTATAAATGCGTTTAAAAAGGCCATCTTCCAAGAGATAAATTGAAAAAAATCAACACACCGTTAGCCTTGTCGATCTTGACATCAGCGTACTGCGGCACTTGTGAAAACCTTAATCTCTTCGGATCCGGCCAATAGATTGCTCAGTGCATTCGATCCCACAACGACACCGAATGTGAGGCCCTCAGCATCACACGACTTGAACTTTTACAGGTGTAACGTTCTCAATATTGTCTGAAACAGGACACCGACTCTCTATTTCCGCTACAAAAGCTTCCTTTTCTTCCTTCGTCATATCTGAATCGATGCTTAATGTGACGTTTATGCCTGTAAGTCCGGGTCTATTTTCCTTGCTTTTGCCAAGAATGATCTCCGTATCGAAGACCCCTTCAATTTTCATGTCCATGCCGTTCAAACTGATTCGCTTCTGTTTGGCAATGATTCTGGCCGCGGTGCCGATACATCCTGCCAGGGATGCAAAAAGATACTCAATGGGGTTTGGTCCTTCGTCAGCCCCGCCTCCTGCCTGGGGTTGATCAACATAAAGAGTGTGATTCCCGGCTTTTACTTCAACCTTGAATTGCCCACCAAGCTTTGCCTCAATAGATACTGTTTTCATTTTGGCCATGGTACTTCCTCCTTGTAAAGTATTTTTTTCTTCTAATGTGCGGATGCTTAACTTATTTCTCACTGGGAAAAGACAAATCTATTAAGGACTCATCCCTTCACCCCCCCGTTCTTTGAGTTGCGTTGACCAGAGTCTCCCTATATAGCAATTGGCACTTCTTTGAATAGAAAAATTTTCGACAGTATCGTGTGCTGATAATTACTTGACACACAACGAGGCATTTCTTATGCTCCCCCAACAATAAAACAAGTTCTTGTCTCAGGGGGTACGAAGGGTGCCCGGACTAGAAACAGAAAAGGTTGAATAATGTGGTTTTCCAAGCCCCATCCCGACAAGGCTGGTCAGAAAAATGTGCATGTAAAAGAGGGCCTCTTTGAGGGGGAATATGCCTTCCGCGGCAGCTTCCACGTCACTATCCAGAACGGAGATTTCCGTGGACCCCACGCCTTTCACGCCGCCCAGGATGCCCGCGTCCTTGGCGGTCGCTTCAGTAATGCCTTTTGCTTCTATGCCGCCGAAAGGCTGGAGATCAGCGGTGGTGAATTCTCCGGCTCCATGGCCTGCTACGGCATCAAATCCGCAGCCATCAAGGGGGGAACCTTCACTGGGGACTACGCCTTCTGTGAAGGCAGCAACGTGATTCTCAGCGGGGGGGACTTCACGGGACGGGGCGCCCTGAGCGAGGCCAGGCATGCCGAGGTGCGTGGCGGCCGCTTTGACGGCGCGGAATTTGGCATCACCGCTTTTGGAATGGTTATTCACGGCGGACATTTTACGGGATCAGATCTCCTGCGTTCCAGCATCCGGGCCGTCGTCCTGGGCGGAACCATGACGGGGAGCAATGTCTTGGCAGAAGCCACGGAGGCAAGGGTCATGACACATGGCACTATCGGCCACCTGGGCAAGGTATTGAGCGGGGTCATCGCCGCCCGGCGCATCGAAGCCATTTCCCCCGACCTCGTCGTATCCGAGGGAATGATCATTATGGCCGAGGAAACGGGAACTGCGGATGAACGTGTGATCCTGCTTCCTACCGGCACGATCCCAAGGGGAGCACCCGCCGACACCAAGCAGGCCTTATCCCTCCTCCAATCCCTTATCGACGTCTATGCCAAGGGGGAATGAGGATTGCCTTTCACTAATTTTTAAAATTCAATATTTGTCAGTCGCCATGCCACGCCATTTCTGCGCAGAACAAACCGTATCTGTCCGACGTCACTTAGCTTAAAAGCGACGATGAACTCGGACGGGGAGGCATAGGCGAGATCGGCATGTCCGATAAGAGTAACAAACAGTAGCCAGGCTGTGGGTTTTATCTTGTTTGGACCGTCCTGAGCCGCAACCATGGCTTCCAGGTTCTGTCGCATGAAAGAGGCCAGGCCCTCCGGGGTAATCATATTTTCCACGGCGCCGGCGACGACCCGTGAGGTCAGGGACTTCTGGATTTGCCCCAAAGCGTCAGGTTTCGTATCAGTTGGCCCGGCGTTAAGCTTTGTCCCGACGAAGCCCTTCATATTCTCCCGAATCTGAGAAAAGTCAACAAGTTCTGCTAGTTGCTGCGTATCACTCGCTTCCAAAGCCACAATGATCCGGTAGATCGTCACGTAGGGCAGGCTGTAAATCACCCCTGCCCCCAGGATGAGGATCAGCATGCCGGCAATTGTGATTATTTTCTTCTTCATGGTCAATCCTTCCAACCGATGGGGTCCTCGCTCTTTTCACACTTGGTCATTTTTTCCATTACCGCACCAAAGAAGCCGTCGGTTCCATGGCGATGGGGAAAGGTCCGGAAGTATCCCCGGTCATCTAAAAACGACGGCTCTACGCCGGTGGGGAAGATCAGGTGAAATTCCGGATGGGTCGCCAGAAATGCTTCGGCGATCTCCTCGTTCTCTTCCGGCATGATGCTACAGGTACTGTAGATCAGCCTTCCCCCCGGTTTTACATAATTTCCGGCCCGGTCAAGCAACTTCTTCTGAAGCCGGGTGTTACTCTGAAGGATTTCCGGTGTCAGCCGCCATTTTATCTCGGGGCACCTGCGCAGGGTTCCCAGACCCGAACAGGGAACATCGACGAGGACCCGGTCGCAGGATTCATGATCAACATTGCCCAGATCGGCCGTGGCATCCGCCGCGACGGGTTCGATGATCCGGACGGTCAGACGTTTGGCCAGGTCTTGCAATTGCCGGAGTTTACCTTTCCGGAGATCGACGGCGATAATCCTGCCCCGGTTCTCCATTATTTCCGCCAGATGGGTGGCCTTTCCTCCCATCCCGGTGCAGAGATCCAGAATGGTCTCACCCGCCACCGGATTCACCAACCGGGCGATCATTTGGGATGCCTCGTCCTGAACCTGGAATAATCCCTGCCGATAAGCGACCGTGTCCCGGAGCGACTTTCCTGCCTCCCGGACAACGAGTCCGTCGGGAGCATAGGCGGTTTTTTCGACCATAATGCCTTCCCGATGCAGATCTTCTATAACCCTTTTCCTGCTCGTTTGCAAACGGTTAGCCCGCAACACCGTGGGGGCAACGGTATTATTGGCCTCGCAGAGGGAAAGTACCTCTTCCTCTCCCCATTGCCGGACCCATCTATCGACCATCCAGGCGGGGTGGGAATGGAGGATAACCATATAGTTCCGGAAGTCTTGGCGGCGCTCCGGGAAAGGCAGTTGTTCCTTGCGGCGGAGCACGTTTCTGAGGATGGCATTGGTGAGGGAAACCTTTCCGGGATCGGCGAGTTTGGTCAATTCGACGGCCTCATTGACGATGGCATGGTCAGGAATTTTGTCGGTAAAAAAAATCTGATACAGTGCCGTTCTGAGAATATTCCGCAGGCCCGTATCGGTGGCAGTAAGATCTTTTTGCAGAAACTGGGCGAGGACCCAGTCCACAAAACCCCTCATCCTCAGGGTTCCATAAACCAACTCCGTAAGCAGGCCTCTGTCCCGAATATCGCTAAGAAGATCCGTTGCAAGATATTGATCGAGGAGTGGCTCGGCAAAGGCCTGGCCATCCTCCACCCGGTTCAGGATCTCAATGGCAAGAGAACGAGGGGTTTGCTTTTTCATCTTTTATCCCAAACGGGCGTGAGACTTGATAGGATTGCCTCGTAAAAAATCTTGTATCCCCATCCTGTTTTTGCCCTCCAACTGAACATCCTGAAGATAGACATAGCCCGCTCCTGCGGCAACGGGGAGTCCTCTCTGCGTTGACGGGCCAATTGCGCCTCTCTCCTCTACGACTGCTCCTGGTTCCGCGACCGCCTTAAAGATTTTAAAAACCTTCCCATCAAGGTATGTATACGCACCGGGGGTTGCAGATAAACCACGGATAAAATTGACGATATCGACGGCGTCTTTGCACCAGTCGATCCGTCCGTCTTCTTTCTTCAGCCGGGGGGCATAGGTTGCCTGATGATTATCCTGAGGCGTCCGGATCGCCGTTCCCTGTTCGATCTGCCGGATTGTTTTCAGGAGGAGATCCGCCCCCATCCTGGCCAGGCGGTTATGAAGGCAATCACAGGTCTCCCCTTCTTCCACGGTTGTCTCTTCCTGAAGAATAATGTCACCCGTATCGACGCCGGCGTCCATCATCATGATTGTTACTCCGGTTGTCTTTTCGCCGCGAATAAGGCTCCAGTTGAGGGGCGCCGCACCCCGGTATTTGGGGAGCAGGGAAGGATGGACGTTAATGCAGCCCAGTTTCGGACGTTCAAGAATCTCCCCGGGGAGGATCTGGCCGAAGGCGGCAACGACGACCAGATCGGGATTCAGACCTCGGAAGATCTGCAGGAAAACATCGTCTCTTACCCGCTCCGGCTGCAGGACCAGCAGGCCATTTTCCTCCGCCAGTTCTTTCACCGGCGAGGCTTGCAGGCGCCGACCCCGCCCCTTGGGCTTGTCCGGCTGGGTCGCCACTCCGACCACAGGATACCCGGCATTAATAATCGTTTCCAGCGACGGAACGGCAAATTCCGGCGTCCCCATAAACAGCAGCCTCGGCTTGGGCATGGTGCATAAACCTCCCCGGCACATAATTGCCTTCATATAGTCAAAAATTCCCTGAAAAGGAAATAGAAATATTGCCTCCTGCTATTGCTGAACCCGTAAAAAGTCAAATATTTGGCCATAAGCGACGGTTTTTAACGAAGCCCTTTGTGTTATTCTGGTTCTAAATCAAAGATGAAATCAAGGCGGCAAGGCAGAGGCGACGGAGGCGTATTTTTCATACGTCGAGGAGCCGATTGCCGATGCCAACGCAGATAGCGCTTTGATTTAGAACCGGAATTACATGAAGTGGACGGGATCGACGTCTACCTTGACCTGCACACCCGGGGCGTGAAAGCCCGACAGGATATCCCGGGTCAGGGCGTGGAGAAAACGGCTGTCATCCCCTTTCAGGAGCAGTTGCCAGCGATAACGGCCCCGCAGCCGGAACAGGGGGGCTTCCGCAGGCCCGACGATTTCCACTTTTCCCCTCACCCTGGCCAGCTTGAGAAGCTCCCGTGCCTTTTCCGCGAGCCTGTTGATTCCCTCCTCCCCCTTGGCCTGATGGATGCACGACAAGCGCAGATGAATCAGTCGTGAAAAGGGGGGGTAGAACAAGGATTCACGCAGGGAGATTTCTTCTTCGTAGAAGCCGTCGTAGTCATGGTCTTTGGCCTTCTGGATGGCATAGTGATTGGGATTGAAGGTTTGAATGATCACCTTTCCCGGGAAATCACCCCGCCCCCCCCGGCCGGAAACCTGGGTCAGGAGCTGGAAGGTTCGCTCCGCAGCGCGGAAATCTGGAAGGCTAAGGGACGTATCCGCCAGGATCACACCTACGAGGGTGACATTTGGAAAGTCATGTCCCTTGGAAATCATCTGGGTCCCCACGAGAATATCGATCCGGTCCTGACCGAGGGCGTTGAGCAATTGCTCGTGAGCCCCTTTCCGGTCCATGGTGTCGCTGTCCATGCGCCTGATCCGGGCAGCGGGGAAACGGTTTGTTATCTCTTCCTCCAACAGCTCAGTTCCCATACCGTAAGCGCCGATATTTGCGCTGCTGCACCGGGAACAAACCAATCCTCCCGCAAGGGTATAATCACAGTAGTGGCATTTCCAGACCCCCTCCTGGGCATGTTGAATCAGGGAAACTTCGCAATTCCGGCACTTCAGGGGATGGCCACAGTCCCGGCAGATCTGGAAAGTGTGATAGCCGCGCCGGTTGAGGAGGAGCATGACCTGCTGCTTCCTGTCCAGGGTTTCCCGAATGGCGGCGGTGAGGCGCCGGGAAAAGATAGTAAAGGTATTCTTGCCTTGAAGGGCCTTTTCCATTTTCATATCGACAATTTCAACGCGAGGCAGGGGTCTGTCGGCGATCCGGCCAGGCATGGTCAGGCAGGAGAATTTCCCGTTCCGGGCATTGAAACAGGTTTGTACCGCCGGCGTCGCCGATCCCAGGACAACCGTTGCCCCGTGCAGACGGCCTTTAACAATCGCCAAATCCCGGGCACTGTATGGCAGCCGGTCATCCTGCTTATAAGAAGCGTCGTGTTCCTCATCGACAATGATCAACTTCAGATCCCGGACCGGCGCAAAGAGGGCAGAGCGCACCCCCACAGCCATGTGCATTTCGCCTCGTCGCAGGCGCTGCCACTGTTCATAACGGATGGCGCGGGAGACGCCGCTGTGGAGGACGGCAATGTTTTCATCCCCGAATCTTTCTTTGAGACGCGTGAGGAGCTGGGGGGTCAGGGCAATTTCCGGAACGAGATAGATAATCCCTCCCTGGCGGCGACGGACCTCCTCCATAGCCTGGAAATAGACTTCGGTTTTACCGCTCCCGGTTACGCCGTGGAGAAGAAAGGTGCTGAATTGACCGGACTGGAGGTTACAGTGGAGTTCCTTTAAGACCGCTTCTTGAGAGGAATTAGCGGTCGGTCTTCCTGAAGGTTCCCCGACGGTGAGAAAGGGCGGAAAAGAGCGGAATACGCCCTTTTCCGTGATACAGGCGAGTCCTTTTTTTTCGAGGGCAGCAAGGGTAGAACGGACGTTTCCCAACCTTTGACAGAGGACGGCAACGGATACTTCGGCCTCCTCCTGAAGGATTTTAAGGACGAGACGTTGTTTTACCGTTAATTTTTCAGTGGTTGACGATGCGTTGCAACTGGCGGCGGCGATCTTTTCCGTTCTGGTGCGGCGGTCCTTTACCCCGGGCAGGATTTCTCCGAGGACCTTTCCCAGAGGATAGAGATAATAATCAGCCGTCCAACTGTAAAAGGCGAGATCACGGTCGTCAAAGAGCGGCTCCTGATCCAGGATCTCAATGATCTCTTTGGGATTTTCAATGTCCGTAGCGGTTGTTATCCCGACGATACATCCTGTCTCCCGCTTGTTGCCAAAAGGGACAAGCACCCGTTTGCCAATAGCGACATTCTTCTCCATCTCCGTGGGGACGATATAATCAAAGGATTGATCTTTGGGGATAGGGATGGCAACCTTTACAAACATGGCGGCTCAATCCCTCTCAGGGGGAGGGACAGGTTGGGAGTGGGGCAATAAGGATATCCGTCGGCACTGTAATAGACATTACCTCAATATATACCAGGAATTTCATTATTTAGACGCAAGGATGGAGAGAGGGGTGAAGGGTGAGGGCTATTCGCCCTTCATTTTTTCGAGCTTCTCCTGTTTGGTCTTGCATTCGATGCACTCGGTAGTCACGGGCCTGGCGATCAGCCTTTTTTCAGAAATGTCACATCCGCAAGCCGCACAGATACCATAGGTGCCATCGTCAATGCGCTGAATGGCTTCCCGCATCTTGGCGATGAGTTTTCTTTCCCGGTCCCTGATCCGGAGTTCGAAATTACGGTCCGATTCCAGGGATGCCCGATCATTGGGATCGGGATAGTTCTCCTTGCCGTTGGTCATCTCCGATACGGTTTTCTCCGCATCCAACAGCAATTCGCTTATTTTCTGATTCAACATGAATCTAAAAAACTGGAGTTTGTCGGCCTTCAAGGGCATTTCACCACCTTACACTTTGTACTTGTATCATGTCTTTTGGGTGACAGGACATACACGATCCGCAGGTGTTTGTAAAGAAAAAAATGAAGGATCAAAGGTGGATTCAAAGTAAATTTTTTGCGAGAAATATGTCAATAAATTTCTACATATGGATTGAAAGAGCTTTGAGTCTCTCCCATTCTGTCAACTATAAACCTGCCGAATCTTTTCCACGATGTTAGTTGTCGAGCGACCCTCGGTAAGGGGGATGGTGATGACCCTGCCCCCCGAAGCCTTCACAAAATCGGCGCCAGCGATTGCCGCTTCCGTCCAGTCACCTCCTTTAACGAGGATGTCGGGCTGGAGATATTCAATCAACTGCTGGGGCGTCGGATCATCAAAAAGGATCACGTAATTGATGGATTCCAGAGCAGCCATGATGTCCGCCCGCTCATCTTCCGGTACCAGAGGACGTTTTTCCCCTTTAATAGCGCGGACTGAGGCGTCGCTGTTCAGTGCCAGCACAAGAATATCCCCAAGTTTTCTTGCTTCCCGCAGGTAACGGACATGGCCGACGTGGAGAATATCGAAACAACCGTTGGTAAAGACGATGGTTTTCCCTGCCTCGCGTAACCCGTTTAATTCTTTTTTCAGCTTCTCTCTGGAAAAGATTTTATTCATTTTTTACCCCCATCACATAAGCGGACTTATTTTCCCATTCTATATCAAAGATGAAATCAAGGCGGCAAGGAAGAGGCGACGGAGGCGTATATGGAAATACGTCGGGGAGCCGATGACGAAGCCAACGAAGATAGCGCTTTGATTTAGAATGGGAACTAAGCATCCTTTACCGCCCGGGCCAGGGTTAAAACGCCGACCCGGGCCGCGCCGCTATTCAACAACACCCGGGTGCACTCGGCGAGGGTACTTCCCGTCGTGTAAACGTCATCAATCAATAAAACATGCTGCTTTCTGACCCTTTCTTTATCGGCAACGCCGAAGGCCCCTTTGATATTGGCCTGACGCTCTTTGCGTCCCATCGTCGTCTGGGGCGGCGTGTCTCTTTCGCGCTTCAGAGTAACAAAATCAAGGGGGATGGCATACCTTGGGGAAAGTATTTTTGCCAGGAGCAGGGACTGGTTGAATCCCCGTTCCCGCAGGCGCCGGATGTGGAGCGGAACCGGCATGATCATCGTGTAGCCCCGCATGTCCATGCCGGCATAGGAATCACCAGTTATCATCCTTCCCAGGCCTGTTGCCATCCCGGTTTTGTTTTTGTATTTGAAAGCATGGATAGCCTCAAGCAGAATGCCGTCGAAGGCGGCGACGGATCGGGCGACGGCGAAAGGTTTGGGGGCCATCAGACAATCTCCGCACAGATGGTTCGATCCTTCGGCATCGGGAAAGGGGGTCCCGCAGGCCGGGCAGAGAGGGGTGCGAATGTATCGAATCTTTTCTTCGCAGACCGGGCAGAAAAGATCGTTGGCCAGTTTTTCTGCAACCGTCCGGCAGGATTGGCAACGGGGAGGAAACAGTACATCAGCCAAATCCCGTAGCACGTCCTTCAACACATCACATACCCTCGGCAAGTTCCTCAACCAGGGAGGTATCATCGGGGATGAGCATCCTGGGGGCGTCCGCCCAAAGGCGCTCGATATCGTAAAATTCCCGGAGTGGCTCCAAAAAAACATGGATGACGA
The DNA here is from genome assembly GCA_025355725.1 of Syntrophus sp. (in: bacteria). Lineage (GTDB taxonomy): Bacteria > Desulfobacterota > Syntrophia > Syntrophales > UBA8958 > UBA8958. The sequence goes on along the minus strand of JANXZC010000182.1, from coordinate 63,237 downwards.
CATCATCGTAATCCATGAGAGCCCACCTCCCGTGCTTTTCTCCCTCAATGCCGAGGGGTGCCATGCCGACCTTTTTCAGGCTTTCCTCGATGGAGGAGCACAGGGCCTTGACTTGGCGGTCCGAGGAGCCGCTGCAGATGAGAAAATAATCAGTAAAAGATGATGTTTCCGCAACTTTCATGACGACAAGATTATGAGCTTTCCGGGTCAGGGCGGCATTTATGCAACATAACACCCTTTCTTTGGCGTCCATGGGTGGTGGGGCGATGGCCTCACTATTGGCTGTTTTGGATATGCTTGCGGAGATGGCTGAAGATCCCCCTTTCTCGATAAAATGTAATAACCTATTGTTTTCAGTAACAGATTAAGTATTCATTGTCAATATGAAATGTATTCTTTTCCATTGTCTTAAACCTGTCTCATGTGCTAAAAACCCCCTGTCTTTCAAGGGTTCTTTTCACAGCCCTTACCCGAAGGACACAAGCAGGAGGAGGCATGGAAAAGCTTGCATTATTCCCGATATTAAAAAAAGTTCAGGTCCATATCCCTTTTCATTTTCTCTACAAGCAGTATCTTCCCAAGGTCCTGCAATACGGAATGAATCCGGAGATCAGCTTTAACAGCGATACCCTGGATACCTATCGCGAGGCTGATTACCGCCATGTTGCCGACAAACTCAGGAACGCCGGCCTGAGGGTCACCTTTCATGCCCCCTTTATGGATCTCCGGCCCGGCGCCATTGATCCGCAAATTCGCCGCGTCTCCGAGGAGCGGATCATGCAGGTATTGGCCCTTGCCGACTATTTTCGGCCCGTCTCCATCGTTTGCCACCCCTCCTTCGACGACCGGTATTATGTTTCCACGGAGGACCAGTGGCTGGAAAACAGTCTCCGTACGTGGGGCGCCCTCCTGTCTCGCGCCGGAGATATCCCGGCACTGTTGGTCCTGGAAAATGTCTATGAGAAAGGCCCGCGCCAACTGCACCGGCTCCTGACATCCCTTTCATCGCCTCAGTGCGGATTTTGTTTTGATACAGGGCATTTCAACGTGTTTGCCCGGGAACCGCTCACCGACTGGATTGATACGATGGCTCCCTTTCTCAGACAGGTACATCTCCATGACAATCATGGTCAGGCGGACGAACATCTCGCGGTAGGGGACGGGAGCTTTCCCTTTGGGGAGTTTTCCCGTATGCTGAGGGAGAAAGGTCTTTGCCCCATCTTCACCATCGAAGCTCACAATGAAAATAATCTCTTGAAATCACTTGAAAACATGCAGCAGATGGACTTCCAAGGGGGGGGATTTCCTTGCTGAGATATATCCTGAAGCGTATCGGCTTTATGATCCCCATGCTGGTCGGGATTACGATCATCTGTTTTGCCGTCATGCATCTGGCCCCCGGTTCCCCGACGGACCTTCAGACCCAGATGAATCCCCGGGCGTCAGCGGAACTGAAGGAACGCCTGCGGGCGATGTACGATCTGGACAAGCCCCTCCATGTCCAATACGGATTGTGGGTAAAGCGCCTGCTGGTCATGGATCTGGGCAAATCATTTGCTACCGATCGCCGTCCCGTGGCAGACAAGATCATGGAACGTCTGCCCATTACCATTATCCTGAATATCCTCTCCATGCTCCTGATTTTGGCAGTGGCCATACCACTCGGGGTACTCTCGGCGGTCCATCAGGATTCCTGGTTTGATCGGGTCGTCAGTGTCTTTGTCTTTGTAGGTTTTGCCATTCCGACCTTCTGGCTTGCCCTGCTCCTGATGATCTTCTTCGGGGTGGATCTGGGCTGGCTGCCCATATCGGGAATACGATCACTGAATTATGAGTATCTTGCTCCGGGGGCCGCTTGCTGGGATCTTGTCAGGCACCTGATCCTGCCCGTGGGTATATCCGCCTTCGGAGGTTTAGCCGGCCTGTCCCGATACATGCGGGCCAATATGCTGGAGGTTATTCGCCAGGATTACATTATGACGGCGCGGGCCAAGGGGCTGAGCGAGTTTCAGGTCGTCTATAACCACGCCCTCCGCAACGCCTTGCTACCGGTTATCACTATTCTCGGTCTTTCGATTCCCGGGCTTATCGGCGGCAGCGTCATCTTCGAGACGATATTCGCCATTCCCGGCATGGGGCAGCTTTTTTACATGTCTGTAATGGCCAGGGATTATCCAACCATCATGGGGATTTTGTTCATCGGCGCTGTCCTGACCCTCCTGGGGAACCTGATTGCCGACGTTGCTTACGCCGTAGCAGACCCCAGGATTAGAGTGTCTTAGAGGATCAGCCATGCTTTCTGAGTTCTGGAAACGTTTTTTACGAAACAAGATGGCCGTCGCCGGCGGTATCATCGTCTTGCTCCTTTTTGTCGTTTCCCTGCTGGCGCCGTGGCTTTCCCCTCATGATCCCCTCGCCATCGACCTGAAAAAGATTCTCGCCCCTCCCTCTGTAGAGCACTGGTGCGGAACAGATCAGTTGGGTCGGGATGTCCTCAGCCGGATGATCTGGGGGGCGGGCATTTCCCTGAAGGTCGGATTTGTGGCAACGGGTATCGCCGTGATTATCGGCGCCCTGCTGGGGGCGCTTGCCGGCTATTACGGAGGTTGGTGGGACGCCGTCATCATGCGGTTTGTGGACATGATGCTGTGCTTTCCCACGTTTTTCCTCATCTTGGCAGTCATCGCCTTTTTGGATCCCTCCATCTGGAATATTATGATCATCATCGGGGTAACAGGCTGGATGGGCATCACCCGGTTGGTCCGGGCCGATTTCATGTCTCTGAAGGAAAGAGACTTTGTAATGGCGGCGCGAGTCCTGGGGGCCGGCGATGCACGCATTATCTTCCGTCACATCCTCCCCAATGCCATGACCTCCGTTCTCGTAGCGGCGTCGCTGGGGGTGGCGGGAGCGATTCTCACGGAATCGGCGCTGAGCTTTCTTGGAATTGGCGTCCAACCGCCAACGCCTAGCTGGGGCAATATCCTGACGGCAGGGAAGGATAACATCGACATTGCCTGGTGGCTTTCCCTCTATCCCGGTCTGGCCATCCTGATCACGGTACTGGGCTATAATCTTTTGGGAGAAGGCATCCGGGACGCCCTTGATCCACGGCTCCGTGGGGGCAGATAATATCTAATAAAAGAGGCCCCTGATACCAGGAGCCTCTTTTATTTAGAGCTAAAGATGGGAAGGTGCTTACTTCTTGTCAGCAGCCGGAGCCTTTTCGTCGGCCTTCACGTCAGCCTTAGGTGCCTTCTTAGCCTTCTTAGCCTTCTTAGCCTTCTTCTTGTCAGCCTTTGCAGGTGCCTTCTCCTCGGCCTTTACGGGCTCAGCAGCGGGCTTTGCGGCCGGCTGTGCGAATGCCAAACCGGACACGGAAAGTGCGAAAAGCATCGAAACGATGATCGAGAGCAGTTTCTTCATTTGTGGTTTCACCTCCTTCCATTTTTTCTTCACTTAATAACAAGAAACATGCCATAAACAATTTATTCAGAAAGACTAATAATACCTGATTGTTACATGGCAAGCATCATAAAGGTTAATTTTTTACACCACCTAATAATGGGGAGATATTCCCCTTTTTATGAGGAAATATTCCCGTCGCTCCCTTGATGCAACAGTGTGGACGTTTTATTGCGGTGGGGAGTGCTTGTCTTTCAGGAAATTGTGCAACTTATCACGGAAAAAATAGGCGATAATGACGGAACCAACGCTGATCGCCGCAAGTACCCAGAGAGCGCCGTGCTGATTGTACCGCAAACAGTTGCCACTGACGGAGAGCATGGCTGTTCCCAAGAGACGGCCGACGGTGGAAATGACAAGAAACAACCGTGTCCTCATGTGGCTCAATCCCATGATATAACAGAGGGCGTCCTTGGGGAATCCGGGAATTAGAAACAGAATAAAGGTGACGAGCGTCCCCTTATGTTCCATGAAGTAGTCATATTTTTTAAGGATCGCCGGACTGACGGCCTTTTCCACGAAAGACAGTCCGAGCCAGCGGGCCAGGGCGAAGGCGAGCCAGGAACCGATGGTGAGCCCGATGGTGGAATACAGCGTCCCCAGGACGGACCCGTAGATGTAACCACCGATGAATCCTGTCGCCTCGCCGGGAACGGGGGCGAAGAGCACCTGGAGGATCTGGAGCCCGATAAAGACCACCACCGACAGGGCTCCGAAGGAATTGATAAACTCGATGGCCTTCTTCCGGTCCGTGAAAAACTGGATAAGATCGAAATGGATAAAGAGCCAAGTCCCGCCGCCGAAAAGGATGGCCAGACAGAGAAGTTTTAATATGGTGCTTCTTTTCATGGATCGATTTTCCTTTGGATCGCCTGCTGCTCATCTGCACGAATCAATAATCCTCAGCGGCGGGGGGATCATACGTAAGAAAGTCCATGATCGTCAAGGACAAATTATGGACAGCCCGGAAAAATATTTCCGACCAGGGAAGATATATGTCAGGCAATAGCGGGACGAATGCTTTAGTAACTGAATAAATCCGGATAGTTGGTAAATGCACCATCGACACCCATATCCTGCATCCGTTTCAGATCTTCCCCGGTATTCACGGTATAGACAAAGAATTTCAGCCCCCGGTGATGGGCGTCGGCGACAAACCTCCTGTTGACGATATTCATCCCGGCGTGAACAGCGTAAGCCTCCATTTTCTCGGCAAACCGGGCGGAGCGCCGAGGGACGCCGGAGACGAGTGCGCCGATCCTTATTTCGGGATGTATGGCCTTGAAACAGAGCAATTCCTTGTGGTTGAATGAGGAAACGATAAGCTGTTCCGCCGTCATCCGGCGCGCTGTGATCGCGGCGGCGATAAGGGCGGAAGCCGGAGCGGCGGTTCCCGATCCTTTCAATTCTATATTGATCCCGGCGCGATCACTAACTAAATCAAAAACTTCTCTGAGCAGTGGTATTTTTTGCCCCTTTCCGGCGTCGAGGCTGCGGAGATAAGAAAGGCCTTTGTCCATCACGAACCCCGTGCCGTTGGTGGTCCGCTCCAGGCGATCATCGTGGATGACCACCAGTTCCCCATCCACGGCATAGACATCCAATTCAATCCACCGCGCCCCCATCGCCAGGGCCAGATCAAAGGCCGAGAGGGTGTTTTCCGGTTCATAACCGCTCGCCCCGCGGTGGGCAAATAAGATAAATTCACTCATATAAAAACGCAACCCTAAAGCGATTTCCTCCACACCGGGGAGAGGCTGCCAGGGAAAAAGAAATCGTCAATAGTTCCGATTTGGTCACCCGCCATAGCGGTGTAGAATTTCCAGGCTGTTTCCCGATAGCGGGGGTTGCTCGACCAGATTATTTCCGTGCAACCGGATGTTATTGCCTTATGAAAGACCTCGGTAATCAGTACCTTGCCCAATCCCTGGCCACGGTAGTCGGGAGAAATGAAGGCCGTTAAGAGTCCCGCCGCCTTGGCATCTCCTGCGGATCGGTAAGGGAAAAAACGCGCATCGAGGGAGCCGAATCCCATCACGCCTGCAGGAGGCCCCCCTGCTCGTTCTCGGGCCACAACATAGACGTCATCATGGGCATTCCCGAGGCTTGCCCGCATCCGCTTTTTGGTTTCCCGTACTTCCTCTTCCCTGACCTGACCCTGTTCGGACATCCACCATCTCAGGGTAGGATCAAGCAATTCAATATCATCTTCTTTCAAGTTATCGACACTAAAGAGCTTCTCTGTGTTTTGGCGATCAGTCATAATTAACCTCAGTATCAAGCGAAGGAGAGAAGGATCCGGGCGAGCTCCCCCGGGGCCGTCTGCATGGGGTGGTGGCCGGTTTTTATTTCATAAAAGGGCCATCCGGCGGCGCGGACCCGGGCGGCGGTTTGAATAATTCCCTGGTGCTGGGGACCGGCGTCTCCCTTGTCGGTGCAATAAATATAGGCCCGGGGTATACTCAAGGCGCGGGGATTGGCGAGGGTCAACGGTTCAAACATGGTCCGGGCGGGATGATCAGCGAAACGGGGATCTCCCTTTGGTTCCGGGGGCGGATAACGCCAACCGTCACCTTTGGTTTTGACATATTGAGAAAGTAATTCTGCAATATCGTGTGGATAAAGATTTATCACGGCCTGGCCGTCCTCGGGAATCAGGGCATCCAGATAGATGAGCTGCCTGATCCGCTCGGGGATCCTTTCCGCCGCCCCGGTGACAACGGCGCCGCCGTAACTGTGGCCTACGAGAATGACATCCCGCAGGTCTTCGCATGTAAATACACCAACAATATCATCTATGTGGGTGTTCAGACCGATGTCCGGGCTGATGAGGTGAGCCCGCTCCCCCAGCCCGGTCAGGGTCGGCGTACAAACTCTGTGCCCGGCCTGGCGTAGCATGGCGGGTATGGGCGGCCAGACCCATCCCCCTGCCGTAGCCCCGTGGACAAGCACATAAGTTGATGTTCTATCGATACTTTGCACTAGCATCAGTCTGAGATTTTCCCTTCCGGCCCTATGCCGCGAAACGGGGACGAGATGGCGGTATCGGTAATCTTCAGGACCGACCGGACCAGGTTTTCCGTTGTGTACTGGCCATCGGTCATCTGGGCGAAGAAGTGCTCGCCGCCGAAGATATCCTGGATGATCTCCTCCACGTTGCGCCCCTGTTTATGAAGCCCCTGCGCCTTTGCCGCCAGTTCCTGTAAATAACGGATATTTTCCTCCAGGGCCGCCCGCCCGTTTTCCACGATCTTGCCGATGGAGGTAAACAAAGTAAACTGGGGGGGCATTGCCGCCAGAATTTGTGCTAACGAGTTGATTGTTTCCTCCATGTCCTCTTCCGGGCGGATAAACTTGGGATTTTCCCGGGCAAAGATGTCCCCGGAGAAACACCAGCCCCGCTCCTTTTCCAGCAGAACAATGTGCCCTACCGAATGCCCCGGCGTTGCCAGGATGTCGAAGGTGTGGTGGTCGGTCCGGATAAAGGGAGGAACCGGTTTTGCCGTCGAAGGCGCCGGATACCCCCAGACCATTTCCTGGTAGGAATAGAGGAATGGCTTCCGTCCAATGATGGGGATGGAATCGGGCGGCGCATAGATAGAAACCTGAAACTGCTTCTGGATCTGGGCATTGCCGCCGACGTGATCCTCATGAAAATGGGTGTTGACCACCAGATCAAGTTTTTTGCCCTTCAGGAAGGCGACAAGCTCCGCGGCCGTATAGTCGCAACCTGTATCGATGAGAATACCATTGACGAGATACGCGGCTACCCAGTAGAGGGGCTTGCCATCCAACTCCCGGCTCATTTTGATCTGGGTGACATCGGCATGATTATTTATTTCAATCATAAAAAACGCTTTCCCGGCCTCTGAACTGGCCAAAGGCTAACCTTTCGTCCCTTTGCTGTCAAGGAAGAACCGGCGCCTCCCGCAGAAAGCGGGAAAAGAAGTTGACAGGAGCGAGACTTTTCATTAGGAAACAACGTTCCTATCAAGGCAAGTTCAAGGAGAATATTTATGTTCAAAACAGCCATTACCGAAATGTTTGGCATCAAATATCCCATAATCTGCGGGGCCATGATGTGGCTATGCAAGCCACGGTTCTGCGCCGCCGTCTCCAATGCAGGCGGGATGGGCAATCTGACGGCGGGAAATTATGAAACGGAAGCTGACTTCCGTACGGCCATCGGAGAAACGCGTAAGCTTACGGATAAGCCCTTCATGGTAAATATTACCCTCCTGCCCTCAGTCCGGATTACCCCGGAGCATCACAAAATGTACATCCGGGTCTGTACCGAGGAAAAGGTTGCGGGGATCGAGTTTTCCGGCACCCCCGTGGACAAGGTGGCCGGCATGGCCGCAATAGAGGTCCTCAAAGGGGCGGGGGTAAAAATCTTTCACAAGGTCGGGTCTGTCCGTCATGCCCTCCATGCCGAAAAGGTCGGTTACGACGGCATTTACGCCGCCGGTATCGAAGAGGGCGGTCATCCCCTCGACGACGACGTTACCACCATGGTCCTGACGCCCCGGATTGCGGAATCCGTAAAAATCCCCGTAGTCACCGTGGGCGGCATTGCCGATGGCCGTGCCTTGGCGGCGGCGCTGGTGCTGGGGGCCCAGGGGGTCATGATGGCCAGCCGGTTTGTGGCCACCAAGGAGTGCGAGGTCCATGAAAACATCAAGCAGGAACTGATCCGGCGGCAGGAGTATGAGACCGTCATCTATGGGAAATCCCTGGGTCTGCAAGGTCGGGGCTTGAAAACGAAGATACTGGAAGAGGTGTGCGCCATCGAGAAGCGGGGTGGCGGTTTTGAGGAACTCATCCCTCTTCTTTCCGGCCAGAAGGTAAAGCAGGCATGGGAAACGGGAGACGTGGATTACGCTCCTCTCATGGTCGGACAGTCCATCGGGTTCATCAGGGATATCCCCACCTGCGGGGAACTCCTTGACAGGATGGCGGCGGAGGCGGTAGTACGTATCGAGAAGGCAAAGAAAATGATCCGGGAGGGTTAAAGGAAGACATGGCTAAACAGATATACAATGGCAGTACCGACAAGAGGATCATCGGGATGAAAATCATGAATGGAGAGCTGAAGGAAGAAGACTTGAATGGCTATCTGGAAGGCCTCCCCGACGTTTCCGCTAATGCGGATAAGGTTACCGTCGTCATGGAAAAGAAGGATAGCCCCGTTTCATAAGAAGATATGTTTATTGATTCCCACGCCCACCTCGAAATGAGAGAGTTCGACCGTGATCGGGAAGATGTTGTCCGCAGGGCGACGGAGGAAGGGGTCGACTATATAATTACGGTGGGGACAACTCCCCGGGAATGCCGCAAGGCGGTGGAGATTGCCCGCGCCCATCCCTCCGTCTACGCCGCAGTCGGTATCCACCCTCACGACACGAAAGGCATCGACGATCAGACCTATGTTTTGCTGAAGAAACTGGCCCTGGAAGAGAAGGTGGTGGCCTATGGAGAAATCGGCCTGGATTTCTTCCGCAACTTGTCGCCGCCGGAGACCCAGACCAGGTGTTTTGGAGAACAGCTTGACATTGCCACCGACCTGGGCTTGCCGGTGATCATACATGACCGGGACGCCCATAGCCAGACCGTTGCCATCCTGAAGAGCTGGAAGGGATCGACGGGCGGCGTGATCCACTGTTTTTCCGGCGATACGGCCATGGCCATGGCCTGCTTGGATATGGGCTTTTACATTTCCATTGCCGGTCCGGTGACCTATGCCAAATCAGACCGGTTATGGGAGGTAGTCTGCCAGGTCCCCCTGGACCGCCTCCTGATCGAAACAGACGCCCCCTATCTGACACCCCTGCCCCATCGTGGCAAACGGAACGAACCTGCCTATGTTGCCTTCACAGCAAAAAAGGTGGCGGAATTGAAGGGCTTATCCGTCCCGGAGGTGGGGCGGGCAACTGCGGACAATGCAATTAAACTGTTTGGAATACAAAGGAAATCGGCTTAACTATGGTGGGTGAACTTTTATATTTTGCCTATGGCTCCAATCTAAATGCGACGGACCTGAACCGCTGGTGTGAAGAGAGAGGTCAAATTTATCCCCTCGGAGAAAAGGTGGCAAACGCCTATCTGCCTGACACCCGTCTGATCGTCAATTATTTCTCATCTTTCCGTCGGGGCGGTATCCTGAATATCAAGTACCAGCTCGGGCAGGCGGCCCCGGGAGCGCTTTTCCGCGTCCTGCCCGGCGGCTGGAATGTTCTTGATGCCAAGGGTGATACGGAGCATATGTACAAGCATCTAAACATCGTAGCCCTGACCGATGACGGCATGGAACACGTTGCCGTCGCCTATCAGATCGACGCCTCCAAAACCTCCAAGACTTTTGTCCCCCCCCATCCGGATTATCTCCGCATCGTCCGGGAAGGAATGGCGGCCCACCAGATCAATGAACGGATGCTCGCGTCGGTGACGGAGGGGAAGGAACCGGACTTCTACATTGACCATCTCTTTGTTTATGGAACCCTGATGAGCGGCTGTCCCCGTCACTACATATTAGCAGCCTGGACCGATCTGGAATCGCGAGTGGAGGCTCAGGCACACGGGTTACTCTATAATAGCTGGAAGGGCTTCCCCTGCATGATTCCTGATGTGACGGGACGCCAGATCGTAAATGGCGAGCTCTACGCATTGAAAGACCCGAAAAAGGCCTTTGAATTCCTCGATATTGTTGAAACAGCCAGGCGTTATGCCGCAACGGGAACATTCTTCCGCAGAGCAATCGTTCAGGCGAGGAGGGCCGACGGGGCGCCTTGCCTTGCGTGGACCTATTTTGTGGATATGAGCGTCGAAGGAATGCCCCGCATACCCTCGGGAAGCTGGCGGGCCGTCATCGTCTAAAAAATCCTTGCTTTTCCAAAAATAGATTCGTAGGATCGCACATCACCTTTTGCGGCCGGGGCTGGTGTAGTCGTGTCCGTAAATAGTTGACAGGGGCGCCGATAAGGCTGAGAAGATACCCTTTGAACCTGACCTGGGTAATGCCAGCGTAGGGAGTGGCGGAAAGATGATCAGTATTTTTCAGGGGCCATATCCCGGTGGGGTATGGCCCCTTTGAATTGGGGATATTGATAGGAGAAATGCCGAAAAGAGTAGTTGTTATTATTGCAGGTTCCGCTATCGAGGACATGGAGTTTCTCCGGCAGCGAATCGAGGCGGCAGCCCCGGAGGCCGTTCTGTGCGCCGACGGCGGGGCCCGTTATACCCATGCCCTCGGTCTTGCCCCCGATCTGATCATCGGGGATATGGATTCTCTGGACGATGAGTTGTTGCGGGCCTTTAAAGAAAAGGGGGTCGCCGTTGCCCCCTATCCGGTCCGGAAGGACGAAACGGATACGCAGTTGGCCCTCATACAGGCGCTGGCGATGAATCCCGAAGAAATCCTTATTTTTGGGGCGATGGGAAAACGCCTGGATCATACCCTGGCCAATCTCGGGCTCCTGATGATGGGCCTGGAAAAGGGCGTTCCCATAAAACTTCTCGATGAAGGTTGTGAAGTATTTGTCATGGCGGGAACAGCAACCGTCAGCGGGGAAAAGGGACAGACGATATCCATCTTTCCCTGGGGAGGGGAGGCCCGTGGTATTACCCTGGAAGGCTTCGAATATCCCCTGGAAGATGCAACCATGACCCTGGCCCGTCCCTGCGGGATCAGCAACCGGTTGACGGCGGAGTCAGGGCGGATCAAGGTCGATGAGGGCTGTTTACTTGTGATTCATTATTTGAGTATACGATAAGGAGAATTTTTTGAATAATATAAAGAGGGTATTAACCATTGCCGGTTCCGATTCCGGCGGCGGCGCGGGAATCCAGGCGGATCTGAAGACTATCACCGTCCTGGGCGGATTTGGCATGAGCGTGATCACGGCCCTGACGGCCCAGAATACTATTGGCGTCCATGCCATCCACGAGGTACCGCCGGCGTTTATCGCCGCCCAGTTTGACGCCGTAGTGACGGACATCGGAGTTGACGCCGCCAAGACGGGGATGCTCGCTTCTCCGGCAATAATGAAGATCGTAGTGGAAAAGATCAGGCAATATGACATAAAGAGGCTTGTTGTCGACCCGGTCATGGTTGCCAAGGGAGGGGCGGCCCTCATGGATCCCGGAGCCCGTCATGTATTGATTAAGGAACTGTTGCCCCTGGCCCTCGTGGCAACGCCGAACATCCCGGAGGCCGAGATTCTCACCGATGTGATCATTGCCTCGGTGTCGGACATGAAGGCAGCAGCTAAAATCATCTATGATCTGGGCGTCCCAAATGTCATCATCAAAGGTGGTCATCTTATTGGAGCCGCGGTGGATGTTCTGTATGACGGACGTGATTTTTATGAATTCCCTTTTGAACGGATCATGACAAAGGACACCCACGGGACGGGATGTACCTTCTCCGCCGCCCTTGCTACGAGCCTTGCCAAAGGCATGACGGTGCAGGCGGCGGTTGCCGAAACTGAAGCTTACATGGCCGCTGCCATTCGTCATGCCCTGCGCCTCGGCGCCGGTCATGGTCCCACTAACCATCTGGCCTATCTGTATGAACAAGACAATAAAAAAGCAAACCCATCCCCACCCTGACCCTCCCCTTGAAGGGGAGGGAGAAATATAGTTTTTACGAAAACGTCATAATTGAAGAGGTAAAGGAAATATGATGACTCAAATAGAACAGGCGCGACAAGGCGTTATCACCGAGGAAATGAAGATCTGCGCGGGGCAGGAGGGGCGCGACCCCGAATTTATCCGCGCCGGGGTTGCGGACGGAACCATCGTTGTCATCCGTAATAACAGGCATGTCAATATCCCGCCCCTCGCCATCGGTAAGGGCCTGCGAACCAAGATCAACGCCAATATCGGGACTTCCAAAGACCGGGCGGATGTGGAGGCAGAGATTGAAAAGGTGCGGGTCTGCGTCGCCGCCGGGGCGGACACGATCATGGACCTCTCCACGGGAGGCGATATCCGGGCTATCCGTCAGGCCATCGTTGCGGCGTCGCCCCTGATAATTGGCACCGTCCCCATTTATCAGGCAGCGGTACGGGTGCTTGCTCAGGGAAAGGCTATTGTGGAGATGACCGCCGATGATATGTTTCAGGTAATCGAAGATAACGGCGAGGACGGCGTGGATTTCATCACCGTCCACTGCGGGGTTACTAGGCGCAGCGTCGCCGCCGTCGAGGCGCAGGGACGTCTGCTGGGAATCGTCAGCCGGGGAGGTTCCTTTACCGCCCACTGGATGGCCTGCAATGACAAGGAGAACCCCTTGTATGAACAATACGACCGCCTGCTGGAGATTGCCCGGAAATACGAGATGGTCCTGAGCCTGGGAGACGGCCTGCGGCCGGGGTGCCTTGCCGATGCCACGGACCGGGGGCAGATTCAGGAACTGATCCTGCTTGGGGAACTGGCAAAAAGGGCAAAGGACCGGGGCGTCCAGGTAATGATCGAAGGGCCGGGGCATGTTCCCCTCAAGGATATTGAAAGCAACATCCTGCTGCAGAAAAGAATCTGTGACGGGGCCCCTTTCTATGTCCTCGGGCCCCTGCCGACGGACATCGCGCCGGGATACGATCATCTCACGTCCGCCATCGGCGGCGCCATTGCCGGAGCGGCGGGGGCGGATTATCTCTGCTACGTCACCCCGGCGGAACATCTCCGCCTGCCGACCCTGGCCGATGTCAGGGAAGGGGTCATTGCCTCCAAAATCGCGGCCCATATCGCTGATTTAGCCAAGGGGCTGCCGGGGGCGATGGACAAGGACCGGCGCATGGCGATGTACCGGAAGGAATTCAACTGGCAGGGGCAGGTGGATGTATCCATCGATCCAGAACGAGCGGCGGCGCTTCTCGAAAAGAGCGCCAGCGCCAATGAAGAAGGCTGCACCATGTGCGGCGACTTATGCGCCATCAAGGTAGGCAAGATGAAAAAATCGTAAATGGAGGACTCAATGATTCAAGCTGCATGGGCATTCATCGTTGCCTCGGTAATCTTCTGGGCTATTTTTTTTCTCCAACCTCCCTGGACAGTGGAAAATGTGATTCTGGGCAGTGTACCCTTGGCATTTGTCCTCTTCTTCGGATACCGGTTCTGGAGGGCAAAAAGAGAGAACCCGCTGGTTTTGCCTGATGATCACGATGACTACTGATATATTTACAGGAAAACGGCAAGGGACGATGCGCGATGATGGCGGCGACACCTGATAGCTTAACCGGGTTGGGTCAAGGGGCGCTCCGTATTGTGCGCACCCTACGCAGCGCCGGCCATGAGGCGTTTTTCGTCGGCGGCTGCGTTCGGGATCTCCTCCGGCATGAGGCCCCTGATGATTACGATATCGTGACCTCCGCCCACCCGGACGTGGTTCAGGCCCTCTTCCCCCGGACCTATCCCGTGGGGGTAAGTTTCGGCGTGGTCCTCGTCAGCGAGGGCGATCTCCTCTATGAAGTCGCCACCTACCGGAAAGAAGCGGAATACAAGGATGGCCGCCATCCCTCCCGGGTTTCCTTCGCCACGGCAAAAGAGGATGTTTACCGCCGCGACTTTACGGTCAACGGTCTCCTCATGGATCCCGAAACGGGGGAGATCGTCGATTATGTGGGCGGTGTTGCCGATATTGAGAGACGGGTGATCAGGACCATCGGCAATCCGGAAGAGAGATTTGCCGAAGATCATCTGCGGATGCTCCGGGCGGTGCGTTTTACCGCCAATCTTGGTTTTATCATTGACGTGGAAACACTTGAGGCGATCAAAGGGCATGCAGCGGACATTGCCCGGGTCAGCGCCGAGCGGGTCCGTGAGGAACTGACCCGGATGCTCATCGGCCCCGGACCCTGTCCAGGCATGGAATTGTTGCAGGCCACGGGAATATTGTCGCAGCTCCTTCCCGAACTGGAGGCCCTGCGAGGGGTCAGCCAGCCGCCCCAATTTCATCCCGAGGGAGACGTCTGGGAGCATACCCTGAGCATGCTCGCCCTGCTGCCCCAGGAAAGACGGCATGACACGGAGGCCGATGGCCGGTTAGCATGGGCGGTCCTCCTCCATGATGTGGGCAAGCCGGCAACAAGAACGGAAAGCGAGACGGGGGTCCATTTCTATGGCCATGTGAAAAAAGGGTCAGAGATCGCCGCCGCCATCATGAGGCGTCTGAAGTTTCCCAAGGCGGATCTTGACGTCGTCCTTGCCCTCATCGAGAACCACATGCGCTTCATGCACGTTCAGGATATGCGGCCCAACACGGTGAAGAAGTTCCTGAGAATGCCCGATTTCGATCTCCATCTGGCCCTCCACCGCCTCGATTGTCTGGGGAGCCACGGTCATCTCGACAATGACGTATTCTGCCGGGAAAAGCTCGAAGAACTGACGACGGAGGATCTCCATCCCCCCCGGCTGCTGACGGGCTACGATCTGCAGGAACTCGGTTTCCGCCCCGGACCGCTGTTTCGGGAGATTCTAAACGCGATTGAAGACGCCCAGCTCAACGGCGAGATTGCCACGGCCGAGGAAGCAAAGCAGCTTGTTATTTCGCGGTTTTTGTCAGGGTCAGCCGCAGGCGGTCGTGAATGAGCTGAGAGGCGATATTGCTCCCCCCCATGCCGACCAGGATTGATACGTCGGTCTTGTTTTTCTCCTTGAACTCCACCTCAAAGGTAACCTTTTCACCCTGGAGCGTGGCAATTATGCTTGCTTTGCCGATCTTAACGTGTTTTTCGTTGGTTACGGCCTTCATCTCCTTGAGGGTGTCGTCGATTCCCTGACAGACCGCATCGAAAGGATAAGGGTACGAGCCAACCATATAACCGCTGGAACGAACAAATTGCCCGTCCTGCATACCCATAGATTTCCCTCCGACCACGACGCCCCCTTCACAGCCCGCCAGGAGCCCGATGATGAAGATAAAGGTGATTATAGAAAAAACCCTTTTCATTGTGTTTCCCTCCCATGAGAAATTTATCTGAGATGCCATCCTCTGAATTTGCGTAAAGCTACCACATATCCAGCTCCAATTACTGTTCACTGACAACCCCTGCCAGTCTCTCCAGCAGCTTAAATGCGTTTTTATCAAACTTGGAAAAGGCGAACCATTTTTTACCCAGATCCTTTAAGGATGCGCCGAAATGATAAACTGTTTTGCCGTCAATGATTAAAAACCTGTCGTGAGAATGATAGAATTCCTTTAATGTGATGGCAGGATATTGCTCGTTATATTTTTTTATATCCAGGGCAAGCTGTTTGGAAATGGCCTTGGTGAGGATGGTGATCTGCACTTTCTTGTTGGCTTTGGAAAGCAAAGTTAAAACCGCATCATCAATATAATTATCAATAACAATTATCGATTTCCGGGCCGTACGAATCAGCTCGGAAACAAATTGATAGGCATCGAAAATCTGGCCGTCGAAAAAAATGCCTTGCTTGGGTTTGATGTCTTTCTCTTCGATGGCGTCGAAGACCCTCTTGAATTTCTCGTCGGTCTCTACTTTGTATTCAATCTGTTTTCTTTCAACGCCTTCGAGACGATGAAATATCTGCGCATTTGCAGAAATAAATTTCCGCATGGATACAAATGCATTGATGATTTGAATGCTTATTTGAACAGCCGTATTGCTTTTAAGAACTCCGGAAAGCATGGCCACGCCTTGCTCGGTAAATGCGTAGGGCACTTTTCGTTTTCCACCCCAACTTGAAGTCGCAAATTGCGACTTCAAGTTTTGCTCATCTTTCGAGGGGCCAATTTGGAACCTAAAGTGGCTTTCTTTCTCTAAGGTCGCAAATTGCGACCTTAGAGCATTATTTTCTTCGACGGTGAGCTGAAAGCTGAATTCCTGCGGAAATCTTTCAATGTTTCTTTTTACCTGTTCATTCAATCTTTTTACTTCAACACCATAAAGTTCAGCAAGGTCACTATCCAGCATGACCTGGACATTGCGTATGGTAAAAATACGGCTTTGAATGTCATCTTTCTTAATGATAGTATTTTCAACCATTGCTTTTCACCTTACACCCTAACTTGAGGTCACAATCTGTGACTTCAAGTTGAACTTGCCACTACACTCACTCCAGCTTCACCTTTTTCAGGTTTTCCAAAATCAGGGCATTGAGCCGCACTTCCTCCTTCATTTGTTCCTCAAGTTGCCCTTGAGCTTTCCAAACCGCTCCGCTTCCTTAGCATATGATATTTCTTAGGGTTACAGTATAAAGTCACTGTTGCTGAGTGTCAAGGACAGATCGGCGATTTGATTTACCGGAAGTATGCCATGTATTGAAAAAGCTGGTAAAATGCCGACAGAGCAGCCCAGATCAGCAGGCCGGCGGTTCCGAAGATGCAGACATTCCCCAGAATGCGGTGAAATGATGTTTCCTTGTGCCGGTCCTCGTAACCGAGGATGAACGCTGATGCAATCCCCGCAACCAAGCCGCCGCCGTGAGCCCAGTTGTTGATACCGGGAATGAGGAGCCCGAAGAGGACGAGACCGACGACCCAGCCCATGGCCTGACGGTACATCGCATCCCCATAAAAACCGCCCCGGCTCTTGGCAAAGTAGAGAATGGCTCCGATGAGGCCGCAGATGCTCGCCGAGGCGCCAATGGTGAAGGTAATCCCCGCGAAATAGGAAAGGAGAAAACCGGCAACGCCCGTCACGGTGTAGATGACGGCGAAACGATGAACACCGAATTCGGCAACGACAAAGGGTCCCAATTGATTGAGGGCCATCATGTTGAAGAAGATATGGAGAAGACCGCCGTGGAGAAAGGAGGCGGTAACCAGGGTCCACCAGCGATGAAACTGGGCAATCGGCAGGGTTCCCGTGGCCCCCAGGAGAAACAGGCTGCTCTCTGATGGGGAAAAGAGCGTTAGGGGGTTCATGGTGACGCCCATTCCGGAGGGATTGATGAGGATGGACAGGAGGTAGAAGGCGACATTAGCGTAAATGATCAGCCGGACGAGATCGAGATTGCCGCCTGTCCAGCGGCTCAGGAAAGACATGCGCCAGCGTGATCCCGGGTTGGCGATGCCGCAATAGGGGCATGCCGGTTCATCAAGACTGATCAGCTTGCGGCAATTGGGACAAAGGCCGGAGGTTCTTGGGGAAACCATTTTACACCTTGGTAAAGAAGTATTTCATGACCACGGGAATGGCCACCAGGGTGCCGACGGAGGTGGTCAGGTTCACAAACGCCACCAGGACCAATAACCGCGTAATCTTGTTGCGGAAAAATCCCCGTACCGAGCTGATGTCGTCCTTTAGGGCCAGAAAATCACGGACCTGGGGTTTCCGCAAAGTTGCCTCGACGAGACCGGCGATCCAGCCCGTGGCAATCAGGGGGTGAATCGTAGCGATGGGTGCCGACAGGGCGGAAGCGAGAATTGTCAATGGATGGGCCAGCATGATCAGGGCGCCGACGCCGGCGCAGGCCGCCGTGATGGCCGACCACATGATGATCATGTCCATGCTTGTCTTGCCGCCGGAATAGAAAAATCCGGCAATGAACATCAAGACGATAACTGCGGAAAATCCCCAGCCGGCGTAGCGCGCCCAGAGTCCAAGCGGTGGGATTTGGTTGATGGCCTCCATGTCCACGAAATGGCCGATGTGCGTTTTGATGCCCGGTATATGCCCGGCGCCGACGATAGCGACAATCTTCTTCCCCTCGGCGTGGCTGATGGTATGGGACAGATATTCGTCCCGTTCATCGATAAGGGTCGTCTTTAGGGACGGGAGCTTTTCCCCGAAGGTCTGGAGGGCCACTTCGAGGACATCCTGCTGCTTGAGCTTTTCTATCTCTTCTTCCGTAATGTCTTCGGTGTAGAAAAGGGAGACGATCATCTCGGGGAGGACCCGGATCTTTGTCCAGAATCCCATTTTCCGCCAGGCCCGCAGGAGGGTGACCCGTATCTCCCTGTCCGCGAGGACGACAACCGCCCCCACTTCCTCCGCTTTGGCAACGGCCCTGATCATCTCTTCGCCGGGAGTAATACCGAACTTTTCGGCAATCTTCTTCTGGAAAGAGGCCAAAAGCAATTGGAACAGGAGGACGGAGGTCCGCTTCTCCCTGATCACCTTGACAATATTCATTTCCTGCCATTTATCACGCTGCTTGATAGCCTCATAGCGGGATTTGCAGAGTTCTACGCAGACGGCGTCGGGACGTTCTGTGGCGATGACCGCCTCGGCCAATTCGGCGCTCTCCCGGGAAACGTGGGCGACGCCGACGAGAATCAATTCTTTGCCTTCATAGGTCAGGCGGTGTATATTGGGATTGTCCAAAGTATTGTACTCCAATAGCTATTGACTTGATGGCGGGTCATTAGCAATAATTGCCGGGATTGTAAAGAGAAACAAAAAACAGGCTGACAGCGCCCCTATTATTTATCAAGGATGATTTGCCGTGAATATTACAGAGAAAGTTTCGATCCTTAGGGAGGGAATGATCATTCCCGTTGTCATCAATGATATCGCTTTGGGCGGCGAGGGCGTCGGCCGCTATCAAAATCAGGCCATCTTTGTCCCCTATACCGCCCCGGAGGATGAGGTATTGGTGAAGGTCACTGAGGTTAAGAAGCGGCATGCCCACGGAATAATACACGAAATTGTCAAGTCTTCTCCGTTGCGTCTTGCCCCCCGGTGCTTTCATTTCACCCGGTGCGGAGGCTGCGACTATCAGCATCTTTCCTATCCGGACCAATTGGCGATCAAAAAGACGCAGGTAGTAGAGGCCTTCCGGCGTATCGGATGTTTTCCCAGCCCGACGGTAGCGGACGTTATCCCGTCGCCCCGACCCTTTAACTACCGGGGAAAGGCGGATTTCTGGATCGGGAAACGGGACGGGCAGGATGGGGTGGCCGGTTTTCTCCGCTCGAAAAGCCGGGACATTGTTGATGTTGATCGCTGTGAAATAATTGCCGAATCTCTTAATCAGGCCCTTCAGGGGCTTCATAAGCAGGGGCGGAAATCCCCTGTCACCGTCAGCAGGCGGCAGGTTACAGCCTGGTCCTGGGGGAGGGAGATCGGGGCTGATGTCCCGACCGCGGTTCTGAATGATCCCGTATTGGAAGAGGCGCTTCGCAGTCGGTCGTTGCCCCCGGACCTTTCCCATTCTACCGCCGGCGGCAGTAATTTTATTGACCTTCTGGGCCTCTGGCCCATCCATACCGCCGGCGACCTTGCCTTCTGCGGCGAGAATATCCCCCGGATCATCAAGGGCAAGACATTTCTTGTTCCGGCCTACGGGTTTTTTCAGGCCAATCTCTATCTGGTAGAGCAGTTGGTGGATGCCGTCGTCGCGATGTGCGCCCTGACAGGCGGGGAGACGCTTCTCGACGCCTACTGCGGCTCGGGACTATTCTCCATGTTCTTAGCCCCTGCCGCCCGCCAAGTCTTCGGCATTGAGCTATGGGGGAAAGCAATAACCTGCGCCCGGGAAAACTTAGCGCGGGCGGGTCATGACAACGCCGACTTCATTATCGGTGATGCGGGGGAAGTTATGCAAAGCCTGTTTGTTGCCAGACAGCAATTTCTTGATGTCCTGGTCCTCGACCCACCCCGTACAGGTTGTCCCGGCAAAGTGCTCTCGTCTGTCAATAGGCTGAGACCCAAACGTATTGTCTACGTTTCCTGCAATCCCGCCACCCAGGCCCGGGATTGCCGCTTCTTTGCCAATCATGGCTACACCCTGCAAAGCCTGCAACCCTTCGACATGTTCCCTCAGACCAGCCACATAGAGGTTGTCGCCCTCCTCATGTTACAAGAAAAATGATTGGTAAAACCACAAAACCGATGTTATCTACTCAACAGATGCACATTCCCATAATTACCGAAAAAATGGCGTCGCCATTGAGATAAGCCGATGAAGGCTTGTTTATGTCTTAAACAATATTGTGAGCACATGTGGCCATGATTAAAGCTTTTTTGCTCCTCTGCGCCGGGATAACCCTGTTCCTCTTCGGCATGATGAAGCTCAGCGCCGGGATACAGATTCTTTTTACCGCCCGTATCCGGGATTATATCAAGTACGCCGTCCAGCGCCCCTTTTTCGGACTCCTCACGGGGGCGGCGGCGACGGTCCTTTTTCAGAGCAGCTCTGCTACTACCGTCATCGCCGTGGGGATGGTCAGCGCCGGGCTGATCAGCTTTTACCACTCTTTGGCTATTGTCCTCGGCGCTGATCTAGGGACGACGGTTATTGTCCAACTTGTCGTCTGGAAGATCACCGACGCCTCGCCCCTGTTTATCATCATGGGCGGGATTCTCTGGTTTACAGGAAGAGAAAAGTGGCAGGGAATAGGTGAATCGATCTTCTATTTCGGTCTCCTTTTTTTTGGCTTGAACCTGGTGGGCACGGCGACACTGCCCTTGAAGAATCATCCGGAAATCGTGGGGTTTTTCCGTGACACCCAGCATCCTCTGACGGGGTTTGCCCTGTCTGCCCTCTTTACCGCCCTCGTGCATGCCTCGGCCATACCAATCAGCATTCTCGCCATCCTCGCCCAGCAGGATCTGATCAGCCTCGACAACGCCCTGCCCATGGTGATCGGGGCCAACGTCGGGACCACTGTCACGGCCCTCATGGCCGGCATGGTATCCGGCATCGGCGGGAAGCGAGCCGCCGTCTCCCATTTATTTTTCAAGGCGGCGGGAGCATTGATCTGCATGGCCGCTCTGCCTGTTATGCTGGACGTGCTCAGAAACCTCTCACCTAATGTGGCACAGCAGATTGCCCTGGGACATTTTCTCTTTAATCTTATCATCGTGATCCTGTTTTTCCCCTTTATCCGCAATATTGCCCGTCTTCTGGAAAGACTCATTCCCGGCACAGAAGAGGTGCTGCCCCTCTGGCCGGAGTTCTTGAGAGAAGAAGTCCTCGCAGAACCGGCGGCGGCCCTGGGAACCGTCGAGAAGGAATTGGCCCGAGAGATCCTGCTGGCGGAAAAGATGTTCGCCCTGGCCGCCCCCCTCTTACGGGCTTACCACGAAGGCCGGAGAAGAGATGTCCTTTATATAGAGATGGTTGCCAATCATCTCCGGCAGGAAATTGTTGAATATCTGCGGAAAGTATCATGCAACGAACTGTCGGAGCCCCTTTCCCAGGAACTCTTTGCCTACACGGCCATGGCGGACGATATCGAACGGATGGGTAACCATATCGTCAGTTTCGTTGATCTTGCCCGGGAAAAACATTACCGGGAAATCGAGTTCACCCGTGCTGCCGAGGAGGAGTTGGGGGATATTGAAAAGCAGGTTGCCGCCAATATCGCCGACGCGGGATCATTGATCGGGAAGCATGATGGGGACAAAACGGCGGAGGTGTACCGCCGGGAAAACGATATTGACAACGCCGTCAAGGAGGCCCGGGAAAAACATCTGGTACGGTTTCATAAACGCCTCTGTCCCGCCGAGGCCGGGCCGATTTTCATCGAAATGCTCATCCATCTGGAGCGGATCTCCGACCATTGCCAAAATATCGCCGAACATGTCGAAGATCTGCGGGGAAATGAAGCTACTTGACCTGTTCAGGGGAAAGATGCTACTTTTAGTGAGAGAGACCCATTAAGCGACCTTGAATGTCCAATGAAAGGAGATAACAATGAAAGATCGTTTGAACGCCCTGGATGTTGCCCTGAATAATGAAATGAGAGAGCATGAGTTTTACCTGAAGAACGCGGAGCGGACAAAAAATCCCGTCGGCAAGGCCATGTTCCAGCAGATCGCCGCAGATGAACTGGAACATTACGAACGGCTCAAACAGCTTCACGAAAACTGGGCCAAAGACAAGAAGTGGCCCGATACGGTCCCCCTGAAGGTCAAAGAAACCATTGTTAAAGATGTCCTGAAGGATGTCATTAAGAAGGTGGCCAACGCCCCGGCGGGGGACGCCGATGACCTGAAGGCCCTGGAGGAGGCAATTGATTTCGAGGGTCAGGGGGCGACCTATTATGCCCGGCTCCGTGACAACGTTACAGATCCCAAGGAAAAGGCTTTTTTTGAGCTATTGGCCAACATTGAACATGAACATTACGTTTCCCTCAAAGATACTGAAGAATACATGAAGGATCCGGCCTCCTGGTATCGGAAGGCGGAAAGGTCGGGTCTCGACGGGGCATAATTCCTCTACTGAATCAAAGCGCTATCTTCGTTGGCATCATCATCGGCTCCTCGACGTATCAACAATACGCCTGCGTCGCCTCTTCCTTGCCGTCTTGATATCATCTTTGATCTAGAAGCGGAATAAGTGACCCCGTTATAATTTTTTTACCCGGAGCATGTTCGTCGTTCCCGCGCCGGTGACGGGGTGCCCTACCGTCATGACCACCAGGTCTCCGGGGGCGACGGCCCCACTATCCAAGGCGGCCAGGGCGGCCCGCTCGATCAAGTCGTCTGTCCCCCTAGCCGCCCTGATCCTCATGGGGAGGCAACCCCAGACCAAGGCCAGACGGCGGAGGGTTCCCTCATTGGGGGTGAGGGCCACGATGGGCTGCTTGGGACGGAAACGGGATATGTTCAGAGCGGTCAGCCCCGACTGCGTATGGGCGACAATGGCCCGGGCATCCAGGTGATCGGCGAGGATGCAGGAGGCATGGGCCACCGAATCGGGAACATCCCGCCGGGGCGTCTTTTTGAGATAGTCATTGTGGGGAAAGTTCCCCTCAGCCACGAGGGACAGTCGGTTCATGAACTGGACTGCCGCTAAGGGGTACCGCCCCGAGGCTGTCTCTTCGGAGAGCATGATCGCATCAGCGCCGTCGAGGATTGCATTTACCACATCCGTCACCTCGGCCCGGGTAGGACGAGGTGAGTCCACCATCGATCGTAACATCTGTGTCGCCGTGATGACCGGTTTTCCGGCGGTATTGGCCATATGGATTAAGCGTTTCTGAACCAGGGGGACTTCTTCGAGGGGGATCTCAACGCCCAGGTCCCCCCGGGCCACCATGATTCCGTCGGCAGCGGCGACGATCTCCTCAATGTTCTCCAGCGCCTCGTGCCGCTCGATCTTGGCGATAATCGGCGTTTGTTTGCCCCGTTCCGTAATCAATTCCCGGACCCCTCTTATCTCCTCGGCACTTTTCACGAAGGACAGGGCCACATAATCCACCCCGGCTTCCAGGCCAAAAAGAAGATCCACGCGGTCCTTAGCCGTAAAGGCAGGCGCACGGATCGTCCCCGTGGGGAGGTTGATCCCTTTGTGAGAGGTGAGGAGGCCGCCGGTAATGACGGTGCAGGTAATATCCGTGCCATCCGTTTCTTCCACAACCAGTTCCATTAGCCCATCCGCTAACATGATTCGGTCCCCTTTATGTACCTCCCGGGCCAATTCGGGATAGGTAACGGAGACCTCTTCGCCGCCCCGGACAGCGGAACGGGCGGTAAGGATGAACAAACGACCTGACTCCAGGCGGATTCCCGGTTCGGGAACCGGGCCGATACGAATCTTTGGCCCTGCCAGATCCTGGAGAATGGCCACCGTCCGTCCCTGCCGACGGGCAGCGGCACGAATCCGGCGGATAAGGGTTTTGTGCTCCCCGTGAGAACCGTGGGAAAAGTTCAGGCGGGCCACATCCATTCCGGCAGCTACCAGGGCTTCCAGTACCTCGGGGGCCGCGCTTGCCGGGCCGATGGTGGCAATTATCTTCGTGCGACGAATCATTGTTGGCACCTGTGAATAAAGGACTTACCGCGGCAAGTTTGCCGTTAGATAATCAATGGTTATGGGAAGATCTAGTTTGAGCCGGTGGATGAACTGTATACCGATTTGCACGCTATCGGTCTGACATTCGTAGAGATGACCGCCGTACTTGCGATCTTCCGTGAGAAAATGCAGATGAAATCCGGGGAAATTAAGGGCGCGAATAAATTTTGGTGTATAAAAACCGGCCAAAACGCCGTTGATATTCTCGTATTCAAATACGGGACGGTTTTTTTCATCTTCGACAAGGGGTTGATAATTATCCTGCCTGGAGACGGACCAGACCTTCACTTGTTTGAATAGGCCGTCGACACGAATCGCATAGAGCATGTTATCTGAGGGCAGCAGGCGATTTAGAATGGCATTGAAGGCGTTGAAATCGAGACTCCCCTCTATTTCTTCCACAATGGAGGGTCTATAGAAGGTCACACAGGCAAAGGGGGTCTGCACATGATCAGCCACGGGATAGGTTTTTCCGTCAGCGTGCAATTGATAGATGACGCCGTCGAGCATAACCATTTCCCCGTCCAGGTTATTGAAGGTGCCCAAGCCAAAATCACCATGCGTCCTCAGATCCCCAAGGGTAGTGTTTTCTTCGTAAAAACCTTTCAGCATGGCATTGACCGGCGCGGAGAGATAGACCGAATTTGTGCCCCGTTCATCTTTCAGGTACTGAGCCAGGGCTTTTTCGGTGAGGTGGGAAACGGAGTGGCCTGATTGCCGGGCAACGTGAAGAAGATCTCCGGCCAGCGGCCGAGGTATGGAAATATTCAGATTTTCGCGGTCCTCACCATGATCCGGCATGATTTCCTCCTCTTGACCCGAGCAAAATACAAAATCAGATTGATGTCAAGATAATATATTATCTTCCATGGCCATCGTCAGCTCATGCCAACGGTCGTACGACTGTTCGATTTCTTTCTCCAGATCTTTGAGGTCCCGGTGGGTTTGCTTGATTCTCTCCGGTTCCCGGTGGCTGAGGGGATCGCAGAGAAACGATTCGCCCGCTGCCTTCCTGCCTTCCAGGGCGGCGATGCCCTTTTCTATGGCGTGAAGCTCTTTTTTCAGTCCCTGATTGATCCTGGCCAGGCGCTGGCGCTCTTCCGCCTCCCGGCGCTTTTCTTCCCTGGTCTTATAGGCGCTTTTCCCCTCCGCCGTCGGGGTATCCGGTGGGCTTCCGTTCTGCACTGCTGCGGCCCTTCTCTCCTCCGCCAATGATTGCCGCTTCTCGATAAAATAGGAATAATTGCCCGGATATTCGATACATTCGCCGTCCCTAAGTTCAAAGACGCGATTGACTAAGTGGTCAAGGAAATAACGGTCATGGGATACGAGGACGACGGTTCCCTGGTAGGACAGCAAGGCATTCTGGAAGATATCCTTGGTTTTGAAATCCAGGTGATTGGTGGGTTCGTCGAGGATCAGGAGGTTTGTCTCCTGGAGCAGGATCTTCAGCAGGGCCAGCCGCGACTTTTCCCCTCCCGAGAGGACGGAGACGGGCTTGTGGATGTCATCGCCGGAAAAAAGAAAGGCCCCGAGAAGGTTCCGTCTTTCCCGGTCATTGCTCCGGGAGGCAACCTCCATCGTTTCTTCCCAGACCGTCCGTTCATAACGAAGATTTTCCGCGCTTTCCTGGGAAAAAAAGGCCATGTGCACATTGAGACCGGAGCGGATTTCCCCTGCCGAAGGCGCCTCCACCTGGCCAAGAATCCGTGACAGCGTCGATTTACCCGATCCGTTGACACCGACCAGTGCTACCCGCTCTCCCCGCTGGAGGGAGAAGCTGACCTCCCTGAAAATCTCCTGGGTTCCGTAAGATTTGGCAAGTTTACTGACAAAGAGAATCTCTTTCCCGCTTTTCGGCCCGGCGGGGAAACGGATCTTGACCGTTTTACCATGTCCTTCGGCCTGGAGGGGGGCAAATTTTTCGAGCATCCGGATCCGGCTCTGAACCTGTTTGGCTTTGGTGGCCTTGAAGCGAAACCGTTCGATGAATTCCTCGGTTTTTTTGATCTCCCCCTGCTGGAGGAGCCGTTCTTTTTCCAGGGCCGCCAGGCGTTTTTCCTTCTCCACGAGATAATAGGAGTAGTTGCCCTTGTACAGAGCCAAACGACCCTGGGAGATTTCCGCTATGGTTGTCGCCATCTTGTCCAGGAAGAAGCGATCGTGGGCAACGGTAATCAGCATCCCCGGATAGTCTTTTAAATAGCTTTCCAGCCACTCCATGCTTTCCGTATCGAGGTGATTCGTTGGTTCATCGAGGAGCATGATGTCGGGCTGGGACAGGAGGATGACGGCCAGGAGGATGCGCATCTTCCAACCTCCGGAAAACTCGTCGCACTGCTTGAGAAAATCCTGCTCCCCGAATCCGAACCCCTTGAGAACCTGTTTGGCCCTCGCCTCGAAGGCATAGCCTTCTTTGGCCTGATAGAGGGCGACCATCCGGTCATATTCCCGGAGGATCTTTTCGCGTCTTGCTCCGTTCTCGGATAACCCTTCCTCTTCTCCTTCACCTTCCGGGGGATGGGCCGGCAGCGCGGCCACCTGTTTCTCGCAATTGCGCATCCCGGTTTCCAAAGCGGTCAGGCCGCAACGGTTTTTCAGATATTCCATGAGGGGAACAGGCTCGATTTCCACGAGATCCTGGGGAAGATAGGCGATGGTCCTGTTTTTCCGGTCCAGGATATCGATCGTACCCCCGTCCAACTCCACCATGCCGAGGATTGCCTTCAATAGGGTAGTCTTCCCGGCGCCGTTGTCTCCCACCAGGCCAATCCGGCTCCTAGCCGTGATTGGCCAGGTCCAGTTCTCAAACAGGGTACGGTCGCCAAATGCCAGACTGATATTTTTCAGATAGATCAAGTGCTGTTGCTCCCAGTAAAATGGTTGTTCATATACAATGATTAGCGGCCCCTGACAAGTTATTCCAATCCTTAATCAAAGCGCTATCT
This sequence comes from Syntrophus sp. (in: bacteria), assembly GCA_025355725.1. GTDB lineage: Bacteria > Desulfobacterota > Syntrophia > Syntrophales > UBA8958 > UBA8958. Next base: position 36,118 of record JANXZC010000182.1, on the reverse strand, counting down.
TCGTTGGCATCGTCATCGGCTCCTCGACGTATGAACAATACGCCTCCGTCGCCGCTGCCTTGCCGCCTTGATTTCATCTTTGGTTTGGAATTGGAATCATATATCCACCCACAACCGTTTCCGATTACGGAAAATGAGTCAAAAGGATTGATTATAAGAAAACTTTCCCTTGACGGGTGGCATCGCTTGTCTCTATATTTGCGGCGGGGGAATCATGGTTAAGATTTCTTTTCATCTCCCACATGCCACCTGCACAAGCAGGCGATAGAAACTTTCGGGATAATTGGAGCGCGAATATTCTATGGAACAAAGCAAGACACCGATCAGGCCGGGGATATCCGTCGATATCGTTGATCGGAGCAGGCATATGAAATCCCTGATCTATGATGTAATCGACCGCCGGATCATCATTGCCCAAGCCTCCCCCCCCCTGACCAAGCATAACTTGAACCGGGAAATATCCCTCACCTTTCTAATAAGAAAAGATGGGCAACCTGTTCGTTACGGAGTACAAGCCAAGGTAACTGATTTCATCACCGACTACAAGCTGTCTTCCTCAGAGGTCGTGGCCGTGGGTCTTGAACAGCAGACCAGGTTGGACACCTACAACCTGAGGCTTGATTTTCGGGTTCGCCCCCCCGCCGATAGCAATCTCACTATCGAGTGGAAAGGGCGAAGGCTCAATATCATCGACCTCTCTGTAGGTGGTTTCCAGTTTAGCTATCGGGGCGATGATTTGCCGGAAATGCATGAGGAGTTTAAAATTGCTCTGATTATCGACGAGTATTTTTTAGAGCTGCCGATAAAGGTGTTGAGGGTGACGGCGCCTATTGCTCATGATCCGGATCTGCACTATGTGGGGGCAGCATTCATAGGCAACAGTCGGGATTATGAACGGCATCTGATGAGAAAAATTCTTGAAATCCAGCGGAAGCTGCTAATCGACGGCAAACTTGCTTAGAGCCCCGTAACTGACCCGGACATACAACCACTGCCAAGTAGATGGATGTTGTTTCAGGTTGTGGCGGCAATGGCCTTTTGGAGGCGGTATTGCAGGGAGGATTTGCCCAGGATTGAGAAGAATCGGTCCAACTCAGGCCCTTTTGTCTGGCCGGTGATAGCGGCGCGCAGGGGCATGAAGAGCTTCTTGCCCCGCAAGCCCGTTTTCCCGGGCAGAAGAGGCATCAGGGTTCCATAAAGCTCATCGCCTTCCGCGTCAGTGTTATTGAGGAGATCAAGGAGGCTCAAAACAACCTTCCTTGTTTCGTCGTCGGCAAGAATCTGTAGCGCCCCGGCAGAGAGTTCATAGGCGCTGTCGTCAAAAATTCGCAGATAAGTTCCGATTTCCGCCAGACTGGTGATATTATCCCGGACGGCATCCAGAATCCGGTGGAGATGAGCCTCATCAAGGTGGGCATAACCGGCCTCCTTGATGAAGGGCTGCATATAACCGGTTAGCGTTGTCAGCGATTCCTTCCTGATATACAGACTGTTGAGCCAGAACAACTTGTCTTTATCGAAAATGGCGCCGCTTTTACCTGCCCGGTCGAGGGAGAAGCTCCCGACAATTTCAGCAATCGAACAGACCTCCTTGCCTTCTCCGAATGAGGCGCCTAAGAGGGCGAGATAGTTGATTAACGCCTGAGGAAGTATCCCCTGCTCACGAAACTCCCGGACCGTTGTAGATCCATGCCGCTTGCTGAGCTTCGATCGGTCCCACCCCAGGATCAGGGCGTGGTGGGCGAATTGTGGGGGTGCAAAGCCGAGGGCCTGATAGAGAAGAAGCTGCAGGGCGGTGTTGGAAAGATGATCTTCCCCCCGGATCACATGGGTGATTTTCATGAGATGATCATCGATAACCACGGCAAAATTGTAGGCCGGAATGCCGTTGGAACGGACAATAATGAAATCTCCGAGGGCGCTGCCCTCAAAACGCATGGGGCCCCTGATCAGATCAGGAAAGGTAATCGCCCCCGGGGGCACATGGAAACGATAGGCAGCCGGCCGGCCTTCCGCCTCCAATCTGCTGCGGGCTTCGGCAGTCAGATTGCGGCACTTTCCCATGTAGCGAGGCATCATCTTTCGGGAAATAAGGGCCAGTCGTTCCGCCTCCAACTCTTCGTCCGTGCAATAGCAGGGATAGACAAGTTCAGCGGCGATCAGCCTTTCCAGATGGGTCCGATAGAGTGATAATCTTTCACTTTGATGGTAGGGACCGCAAAGGCCTTCCTTGTCCGGTCCTTCATCCCATTCGATGCCAAGCCAGGACAGATCTTGCCGCAGGTTTGCCTCGAAGACCTTGGATGTCCGGACCTGATCCGTATCCTCTATACGCAGGATAAAGCAGCCATGATAATGCTTCGCAAAAAGCCAGTTAAACAGGGCCGTGCGAGCGTTCCCGACATGCAGTTCCCCCGTGGGGGAGGGAGCGAAGCGGACGCGGGGAGGCATATTCGTCATATTGTTTAATCCATTCCCTGATATCTAAATGGTTTCGACCATGGCTATCGCCATGGCGGCGATGCCTTCCCCCCGCCCCACGAATCCCATCCCCTCATTGGTCTTGGCCTTGACGCTGACCCTTTCCGGGGCCAAGACAAGCTCTGCGGCAATGTTCTGAATCATTTCGGAGATGTAGGGCCGTAACTTCGGTTGTTCCAGGATCACCGTAGCATCTATGTTGGCAACCCGGTATCCTTTGCTGTACATTATTTCCCTTACCCGGCCGAGCAGCAGGAGACTGGAGATGTCTTTAAAAGCAGGATCATGATCCGGGAAATGGGCGCCGATGTCGCCTTCCCCGACAGCCCCAAGAATGGCATCGCAGATGGCATGGATCAGGGCGTCGGCGTCGGAATGCCCCCAAAGGCCCTGTCGATGAGGGATATTTACACCGCCAAGCACAAGGGAACGACCTTCGGACCATCTGTGACTGTCGTATCCAATGCCAACTCTTCCTTGCTTTTCCATCATTTCCTTCCTAATCGACGGCTTCGTAAAAAGATCCGCAGGCAAGGCGCGCAATGTGCTTGACTGGTGCCGCGCACCGGCAAGGACTCATTGTTTTCTAAAAGCGCCCCGTCGTCCTGCTTGGGCAGGTCTCCGGAATGCGCTCCCGGAGCATGAGGAATGAGGCGTACTTGGCGTACGCCACAGTAACGAAGGATGCAGCGCAACGCAGCATCCGGACTTTTTGCGAAGCCGTTAAAGTTTCCTTGTTGAGAGCCGATACTCTGCCCAAGCCAAGTCCTCTGTTGTGGTGATCTTGATATTATCGGGAATACCCTCGATCATCCTCACTGGTATCCCCATTCTTTCCACCAGCACGGCGTCATCGGTGCCGTAAAAGTTGTCTTCCTGTGCCTTTTGATGAGCGGCCACGATTGTCGCCCGCCTGAATGCCTGGGGCGTTTGGGCCATCCAGATCTGTTCACGATCAAGGGTTTCTATTACCCTTCCTTCCCCTTCACACTGCTTGACCGTGTCCCTTACCCGAACGCCAACGGCCACGGCCCCTTCTTGCATCGCTCCGTTCGCCGCTTTTTCGATCAAGGCGGGTGATACAAAAGGCCGGGCTGCGTCGTGAATAATGACGATCGCACAATCTGCCGACAATACTGCGATCCCATTCCGGACGGAATCCTGTCTTTCCTTGCCGCCGGCAACTACCCGGCGGATCTTGGTCATGGCAAAGGCATCGACAATGTCAGATTGAATCCTGTCCACATCGGCGGCGGGAACTACGAGGACAATATCCCCAATAACCGGTGACTCCTGGAAAGCACGAAGGGTGTGAACAAGCAGTGGGATGCCCCGCAGGAGCAGATACTGTTTTGCCTCGCCGCTCTGCATGCGCCTGCCGGACCCGCCGGCTGGGATTACGGCCGTAATCTTCATCTTCCCATTCGTCATGGTAATAAAAAGAGAGCCCGGATGCTTTTATCTCATCCGGGCCCTGGAAAGTATTTATGATTTGGATGACAAGGCAAAGGGCTTCTTGTCAACGGCCAGGGATTTCATCTCGGAAAAGATCATGCGTCCCGCCGTAGTCTGAAGAACACTGGTAACCAGCACATCCACCACGGAACTTTGAAATTTCTGCGCGTTGTCAACAATGATCATTGTGCCGTCATCAAGATAGGCCACCCCTTGTCCAGGTTCCTTGCCCTCCTTGATGATCTTGACCGTCATGGTCTCACCGGGCAGGACCACCGGTTTCAGGGCATTGGCAAGTTCATTCACGTTGAGGATCTTTATGCCTTGTAATTCCGCTACCTTGTTCAGGTTGAAATCATTGGTGAGGATCTTGGCATTGGTCTTTCTGGCCAACGCCACGAGTTTCGCATCAACCCCTTTGATCTTGGGGAAGTCCTGTTCTCCTATTTCGATCGTTATTCCCGCCATTTTCTGCATTCGGTTCAAGATATCAAGCCCGCGCCTGCCCCGGGAACGTTTCAGGGAATCAGAGGAATCAGCGATATACTGCAACTCGTCAAGGACAAATCTGGGAACCACAAGCGTCCCCTCGATAAAACCCGTATCACAGACGTCGGCAATCCGGCCGTCTATAATGACACTGGTGTCGAGAACTCTGGCTTCGTCAGGCTCTTTGGCTTGTCCAAAACCGAATATATTGAATTCCTCTATTTTTTTCGATCCGAGAACCAATCCGAGGTATCCCATGATTCCCGTCAGGAGAGCGTATATCCAGGGAACGACTTCCTGATTTTGTTTGATATTACTTACAAAATTTAGACCATAGGCAAGAAGAAAAGCTATGATAAGACCAACTATCATGCCCACAACTCCCCCAAGGATAATCCTTAGGGAGATCTTTCTAATATCCTGCTCCATCTTGATGACGAAGAAAGCGATCAATAACCCGATAATGAATCCCACGGGCCACGCCCACCACTGGTTGGGGGGATAAGTCAGGTAGGCAATGAAAAAACCGCTGATAGAACAGGCAGCAATAAGTATCATTCTGATAATCATTTGTTTTTCACCTCCTTTCTTCGTTGATTTCTTTTTAATTGCTTTACGGAAAGCAGGAACCCCATCAATACAGGTTCTTTACTTTCCCATGATAAATTGCTCGCAGCCTGTTGATTCAGCTTACTGAATTGTGAAGATCGTTCTCAGATCCTCTTCAATTTTGGTTTCGTCCGACTTCGTTGCCACGGAAATTTCCTTAACCAACAGGTTCTTTGCCGTATCCATCATCTTGCGCTCTCCAAAGGACAGGTTCTTGTCATTCTTCAAGATCAGCAGATCCCGGAGTACCCTGGCTATCTCGTAAACAGACCCGGTCTTGATCTTTTCGAGATATTCCCGATAACGCTTATTCCAGGTCTGCTTGTCGATCGTAACGTCTTTATTTTTAAGGATATCATATACTTTGGAAATCTCTTTTTCAGAGATAACTTCGCGAAGACCCACAGACTTCGCGCTTTTTGTGGGAATCATGATCTTCATGCCGTTTCCCATGATCTTCAGGATGTAAAATGCCTGCTTGGTCCCCATGACCTCACGGTTCTCAATGTCTTCAATAACCCCGACGCCCTGCGCGGGGTAAACTGCCATATCGCCTATCTTAAACATCTTACACCACCTAATATATTTTGAATTCAGCATGTTAACATACTCTTTCGAAATAGTCAATACATCATCATATATATTGATGCATTAACCGTTTCAGGTCTTCATCGAATCTTTCGGAACCACCTTCAATGTATTCATCAATGACTGCTTTCAGCCGTTGATACATAAGGCCGTCGTCGAGATCGGATAATTGCCGGTAGATTCCCTGTCTCCTCCCCAACCGAAAGATCATTCTATCCTCCTGAGGAAGGGAAAAGTACTGGTCGATGACAGATAGAAGTCTTTCCTTTTCCTCGGGCAGCTTTCCCTCCAGCTCTTCAAGAAGATTAAGAATATGGTCACTGACAAGGGTTGTTTGTATTCCCTCGAGATGTTCGATAAAAAGGCGGATTTCTTTTACTGTATGTTCATCATCCGCAGGGGAGAACTTACCGTTCTGCATCAGTTCATAAAGTCCCGTTCCTTTTACGACTTGCAGTGAGCGCAGCCGTACGTAATCAGGATTGATGGCATTGATGACCTCTGCCGTGGCAATGGCATGTTCTCTGGACCAACGGTCGCCCCCTAAGCCGGGGATAACATAGGCACAAAGGGAAATGCCTGCGGCAACAATCCGTTTGCCTCCCTCGATGTGATCGGCTGCCGTGACTCCCTTGTCAATGAATTCCAGCAGCGGGTCGTAACCACTCTCCAGGCCGATGTGTATTCTCGACAAACCTGCTTCATGGAGTCTCTTTAATTCCCCTACCGTTTTCCTGGCGGCCGTTTTCGATCGGCAGTAGGAAGTAATTCGTTGTACATAAGGAAACTGGTCCTTGAGAAATGAAATGATTTCAGCCAGATCGTCCGTTTTCAGAATCAGGGAGTTGGCGTCCTGGAGAAAAACTGATTCCCCTCCCCAATGCAACCAGGCACAGACAGACCGGTAGCTGTCGTTATAGCCACTACCTTCATTGAAAATAAGGCGGACAAGAGAATCCGTCACCTCCCCGGTGCCACCGTATTTCCATGACAAAGCCTTTATGTCATCGGCGATGGCTCTGGCCTGCCGGATATCCTCTTTGACTTCCTCAACGGAGCGGAGCTCAAACTTTTTTTTCTGGTAGGTCCGGCAAAAGGCGCATTTATTCCATGGGCAATTACGGGTTACCCTAATCAGCAGGCTCTTTGCTTCACTTGGCGGCCGGATGGGGCCCTGTTCAAAAGACAATCCCATAAATTTTTATATTTCCTAACTTTTTATAGAAGCCGTAATGTAATCATGCATAGCCTTATATTCAAGGAAGAAATAAAAGGGGATTTCTAGCCTTGTTGTTCTGGCGGATTTCAAAATCAATATATCCTTCTCCCTTTTTTTCAGATTTTCCCGCCAGACCAATGATTTCACTCTTTTTTATCCGACTGTCCGCTTTAACCGATCTGTTTCCCAAGTTGGAATAAACGGTAGCAAATTGGTTGTCATGCTTGATGATAATTGTTTCCCCAAAGTCCCTCAAGGGCGCCGAAAAGATGACTGTTCCCGTGGCCGCAGCGACAACGGGAGCATGATCACGGGCCGTGATGCGGATATGATTATTTACCATTCCATTGGGTTGGCGTCCGTAATTGGCAGTCACACGGCCTCGCACCGGCCACGCGAATGACCCCTTCGCGGCAGAATTAACGCCGGGTGGCGGCTCTTGCGGCAGCAGCGGCGTTTGTGACGTCGGGACGTCTTTTGGCTTCTCTTTTTCCGTCCCCCCTGTCCTTTCCCTGGTCGGCTTCTTTACCTCCGGGCCTGAGGCGGCAGCGAGATTTTTTCCCTGATCCCCTGGCTTGATATCCTGTTGCCGGCTTGGGGGGGGAGCTTTCTTTCCTGTCTCCGCTTTTTTTTGAACGCCTTGGGTCTGGGAATTCTTCGTTCCTGATTTTTTAGGTTTTTCAATATCCAGGACCGAAACGGCATCAGGAATAAAAACCACGCTGTTTTCTTCCAGACGGCCCGGGCTTTTGATATGGTTGATCTCGGCAAGCTTCCCGGGGTTAGTGTTATAGGCGCGGGCAATATCCGATATGGTTTCACCTTTTTTTACGCTGTGATATACCCCTTTGGTCTTGTATGTATTACTCTGCTGACTGGCGCAGGCAATGATAAAAAGGCATAGGATGGCTAAAAACAGAATTCTGTGTCTCATATAAAAAAAGAATATAATATCTTGAAAAACAACGGGAAAGGCTGCGGTTCAGGCGTTCCAGCCATGATCACCAATAAGATCGACAAAGCGGCATCCACACATAGCCTCGGTCTTTATTTCATTAATATCTTCGGAGAGACGCGTAATTCTTAACAGTTCCTGGCTGACGCGGCTGCCGGTGGGAATTACCAGCCGACCGCCGATGGCAAGTTGTTCCAGAAGGATCCTGGGAACCTTCGGCGCCCCGGCGGTAATGATAATCCCGTCGAAGGGCGACTCCTCACGCCAGCCATAAGTGCCGTCGCCTACCCGGATAGCCACATTAAAATAATTCAGGAAATCCAAACTTTTTCTTGCCCCCGCCGCCAGCGATGCTATCCTTTCGATGGAAAAGACCCGCTCGGCCAGTTCCGCTAAAATGGCGGTCTGATAGCCCGAGCCGGTGCCGATTTCCAGCACCTTTTCCTTTCCCGTCAGGTTCAGGGCCACCGTCATGAGGGCAACGATATAGGGCTGAGATATGGTCTGGCGATCACCTATGGGCAGGGGATTGTCGTTATAGGCCTGATCGATGAGGCCCTCATCAACGAAAAGGTGTCGATGGATCTTTTCCATGACCTTGAGCACTCGTTCGTCAGTAACTCCCCGAGCCCGGATCTGGGTATCCACCATTTTTTTTCTCTGTTTCTGGAAGCGATCCATTATTACCTATCCCCCTGGGAGCTGTTTCTTTTTCGGAGGAATACGGTAAAATTCCTCCATACGGTGCTGACTTCTTAAACCCATGGCCTCCCGGGTAACGATCAGATAATAATACCGTAACTGGGCATGGTCGCAGAGGCGATTGTATTGAAGAATCATCTTGTTAATGTCCTTGAGGGCCTTTTCTTTCGCCTTTTTGAGGTGATTATGGTCGTCTTCCCCGCACAACCGTCGCTCAAGGCTTATCATATGCTGATGATTTTCCTCAATAACCTGCGCCATCCGCTGAAGTTTGGCTACGGCTCTTGCTACGCTTTCGCCGGTCCGTCCCAAGACGACGGCCCTTTCCTTGAGGAATTCCTCCTTCAGAATTTCATCAAATGTTTTTTCCTGCATATCTGGAGCTTATAATTCCCAAGTCTAAATTCACGTAAGGGATTCTACCACTTAACCAGAATATGATCAATACAAAAGCGCCAGTGTAACCGTAGAACCATCCATATTTTTTCAATTAAAGCCTGAATCGGCGGTGCGGAAATAGTCGGGATAGAAAAATCATCTGGAAAATTATTGTTGACTTCTTCAATAAACTATGAACTACTACACCCTCATAAATTGCGGCAAGGAGTAGTGAAGCAACAGGATGGGTAGTAAGACTGCGCGAAACAGCTTTTATTTTTGGTATTATTATTTCGGCGCACCGGACTGCCTATCGCTCAGGGAAAAGTAAAACCAAAAAAATAAAAAAACGAGCCATGGGTGGAAAGGTAGTTCCCCCGTGGCTTTTTTGTTTTTGTAAGGCCATGGGACGGCGAAGGTTCCATGGCCTTACTTGTTTGGAGGTATAAGCAATGATTATCATCATGAAGAAAAGCGCCACAGAAATACAGATCGATGCCGTTATCGGCTGGATCGAATCGGTGGGCTATCGGGCCCACCCTTCCCAAGGGGTAGAAAGGACAATCATCGGCGTCGTCGGCGACGACCGGGGCAAGGCGCAACTGAAATCGGCGGAGCACCTGGCGGGCGTGGAAAATATCATGCCCATCTTGAAACCTTACAAGCTTGCCAGTCGCGAATCGCGGGACGGCAATACGGTTGTCCGCGTCGGAGATGTGGAGATCGGAGGCCCCGATTTTGTCGTCATGGCTGGTCCCTGTTCCATCGAAAGCGAGGAGCAACTCCTGGAGAGCGCCTACATCGCCCGGAAAGGGGGCGCCCAAATCCTGCGGGGAGGGGCTTACAAGCCGCGCACCTCCCCCTACAGTTTCCAGGGCATGGAGGAGGATGGGCTCAAAATCCTCAAAAAGGCCCGAGAAAAAACAGGGCTCCCCGTGGTGACAGAGGTTATGAACACGACGGACGTTGATCTGGTGGAGCAATACGTAGATATCCTCCAGATTGGGGCCCGGAACGTCCAGAACTTCGCTCTCCTGAAGAAGGTGGGGCAGGCAAGAAAACCCGTCCTCCTCAAGCGGGGCATGATGAGCACCATCGAGGAACTCCTCATGGCGGCAGAATATATCCTTGCCGCCGGCAATGACAATGTGATCCTCTGTGAACGGGGAATCCGCACTTTCGAGACGGCAACCCGCAACACCCTCGATATCAGCGCCGTACCCGTTCTGAAGGAACTGACCCATCTCCCGGTCATCGTCGATCCCAGCCATGCCTCCGGTCACTGGAAATATGTCAAACCCTTGGCCCGGACGGCCGTTGTGGCCGGAGCGGACGGGTTGATCATCGAGGTCCATCCGGAGCCGGAAAAGGCCATTTCCGACGGCGCCCAGTCCCTGAAACCGGAAAAGTTCTATGAACTCATGGAGGAGGTACGGATCTTGACAAAGGTAATGAGGGATCAGATCGGGGCGGCGCGATGAACCGATTCAAGGTCAGTATCGAAAAAAAGATCTCCCGCTCCTATGATGTCTATATCGGCCAGGACATCTTGGACCGGGCCGTTCTGCTTATCGCGAAGGGAAACTGGGCAAAAAAATACTTCCTGATTACGGATATTAATGTTTCCGAGCTCCATGGTCAGAGGGTTATGGACATTTTCAAAAAGATGGGACTGTCCGTGGAAGAGATTGTTTTACCGGCGGGAGAGAGAGCCAAGACCATTCCGACCGCTGTCGCTCTCGCGGAAGAGCTGCTCCATCGTGGCGCCGACCGCACCTCCGGTCTTATTGCCTTGGGCGGTGGTGTGGTGGGAGATCTGACAGGTTTTGTCGCCTCCATCTTCATGCGCGGCGTCCCTTACCTCCACATACCCACAACCCTCTTGGCTCAGGTGGACAGCAGCATCGGCGGCAAGACGGGGGTTGATCTGCCGGCGGCGAAGAATATGCTGGGAACCTTTCATCAGCCCAAGGCGGTCTTCACCGACCTGTCCTTCCTCAGGACGCTCCCCGGCGAAGAATTCAAAAACGGTCTGGCGGAAATAGTGAAATGCGCCATTATCGACGATCCCGGTCTCCTGGATCTTCTCGAAGAAAAGCCGGCGGACCTGAAGCCTGACGGTGATCTGGCCGCCCTGATTCCCATCGTGATGAGAACCTGTGAAATCAAGAAGAAAATTGTCGAGATCGATGAGCAGGAGCATGGTTTGAGAAGAATCCTCAATTTCGGCCATACCCTGGGACATGCCATCGAGGCGGAAGCCGATTACACCATTCCTCACGGTGAAGCCGTCTCCATCGGCATGGCGGCGGCCCTTGTCCTTTCGGAGCGCCTTGGACACCTGCCGGCCGCCGACCGGGACAGGATCATCCGTCTCCTGCAAAAGACAGGTCTTCCCGTCTGCATGCCTGCAGGTATGAGCAGCGACGGCGTCCTGGCCAGAATGCAGCGGGATAAGAAGAAGGAGGGAAATGTTGTTCACTTCGTTCTCCTGAAAAGCCCCGGGATGCCCTTTGTCAACGGTGGCATCCCGGATAGCCTGATCAGGGAGATTATTGAAAGGCTGTAAACAATGTGGAGAAACAAAGGAAAATCAATGATTATGAGGTGTATTTCCTGATGGAAAAAACGCTTGAACAACTTCGAGAAGATATCCGGACCCTTGACGGAGATATTTTGCGGCTCCTCAATGAACGGGCGGCCCGCTCCGTGGAAATCGGTCAGGTCAAGCGTTCCTGTGGCGTCGATGTTTACAATCCTGCCCAGGAATCCCGGGTCTTTGATTTTCTGAGCAAGCACAATAGCGGGCCCTTGAACGATGCCTCCATCAGGGATATTTTCCGGGAGATCTTTTCCTCTTCCCGGGCCTTGCAGGGCCCCCTGACGGTAGCGTACTTGGGACCGGAGGCCTCATTCAGCCATTTGGCCGCCCTTGCCCATTTCGGGCACAGTGCCGAACTGGCCCCCGCCGGGACGATCGATCAGGTCTTTGACCGCGTGGAGAGAGGAAACATCGCCTTGGGAATTGTCCCGGTCGAAAACTCGACGGAAGGCTCGGTAGGACATACCCTCAGAAGATTGATTACGACATCCCTGGATATTCGGGCGGAAGTGTTTCTCCGGATTTCCCAGTGCCTGATGTCTCACTGTGTAAGGAAAGAGGAGATCAGAAGGGTCTATTCCCATCCTCAGGCCTTTGCCCAGTGTCGGAACTGGCTTAGGGAAAACCTGCCCCAGGCCGAACAATTGGAGACCACCAGCACCTCGGAAGCGGGAGAGCGGGCGCATCGCGACCCGGAAGGGGGGGCGGCGGTAGGGAGCCGCCTGTCGGCAACGATCCACGGTCTGTCCATCCTGACGGAGGATATCGAGGACAATCCCGCCAACACCACCCGCTTCCTCGTCATCGGCAAGGGTAAAAGTGAAAGGACGGGACAGGACAGGACATCGATCCTCTTCGGAACGCCCCATGTCCCGGGGGCCCTTTTTCAGGTCCTGGAAACTTTTGCCCGGGAGCGGATCAACCTGCTTAGGATCGAGTCTCATCCCCTGCGAGACCGGATGTGGGAATATCTTTTCTTTGCCGATTTCGCCGGTCACCGGGAAGATGAGCAGGTCGGGCAATGTTTGCAGGATATGGAGGGGAGGACTACCTTTATCAAGATCCTCGGTTCCTATCCCCGGGGGGAGGAACCGACGTGATTTGTGCTTCCCTGGTGGCCGGGACGATGGAAAGGGCCCTGGAAAAAATGACCAACCGTTCCCGCCATGCCGACCTGCTCGAATTGCGGATCGACCTGATTGCCGATCTGGATCTGCCGGTCCTCGTGAAAGCGAAAACGGGCCCGGTCCTCATTACCAACCGACGGCGGGAGGAAGGGGGAGGTTTTCGAGGGACCGAGGAAGAGCGGATATTTCTTCTTTGCGAGGCTGTCCGCCTTAAGGCAGAATACGTGGACATGGAAGTTGCCACGGACGATGGCCTGGCCCGGCAGGTTCTTGGCGCGGCGGCAAGGCGGGGCGGTCACACTAAAATAATTGTTTCTTTCCATGATTTTAACGCCACCCCGGCGGCGGGCGCCTTGCGTCGGAAATGGGGCTCCTGCCGGGAAAGGGGTGGCGATATCGTAAAGATAGTAACCCATGCCCGGCGCAGTGAGGACAATCTCCGCGTTTTGTCCCTGATTCCCTACTCCCGGAAAAGAGGGCAGGACATCATCGCCTTCTGCATGGGGGAAGAGGGGCGGATCAGCCGGATCATGGCCCCCCTCCTGGGATCGCATCTCGCTTTTGCCGCCCTGGACAAGGGGGAGGAGGCGGCGCCGGGACAGATGACGGTCGAGGAAATGAAGCAAATCATGAGAATTCTGGCATAGAGTCGGAATTGTCTAGGATAGCCTATTTTCTATTCCCGAGATCCGATCTGGTCGAGGGGAATTTTACTCCTTTGCCAAAGAGGGATTAAGGGGGATTCTTTGAAGGACATTTTCAGATGAAAAGAAAAGACCGGGGAAAAAACTTTGCCCTTTTCGGCAATCCCGTAAGTCACAGTCTCTCCCCGCGGATGCACAGGACAGCCTGCGAGGAAATGGAAATTGCGGCCCGATATGAGGCTTATGCGGTGGAAAATGCCGACGAAATCGTCCCCATGATAAAATCATTGGGAATTGACGGGGCAAGTATCACCCTGCCCTTTAAGGAAGCGATCATCGGGAGTCTGGATGAAATCACGGCAAGCGCCCGGACCATCGGCGCCGTCAACACCATCTTTAACCGGGAAAACAGGCTTATCGGGGAGAACACGGATTGGATCGGCCTGGTGCGAGATCTGAAGGATTACGTGCAAATCAGGGGAAAAACCTTCGCCGTTCTCGGGGCCGGGGGAATGGCCAGGGCTGCTGTCTTCGGCCTCCTTCAGGAAGGAGGAATTCCGGTAATCTTCAACCGGACGCAGGAACGGGGTGCAGCACTGGCCCGGGATTTTAACAGTCTTTCCCTGCCCCTTGACGCCCTGGACGATTTCCGGGCCGAAGCTTTGATCCAGACCACCCCGGTCGGCATGGCCCCCAATACAGACAGATCGCCCCTGAAAAGGGAGATCTTGACAAACTTCCGCTATGTCATGGATGCTATTTACAACCCCCTGACAACGAAGCTGCTCAGGGATGCGAAAGAGATGGGCTGCCTGACAATCAATGGGGTGGGTCTCTTTGTTCACCAGGGGGCAGAGCAGATCCGGATCTGGACGGGGGGGCGGGAACCACCCCTGGCCTCGATGAGACAAACCGTTCTTGCCGCTCTCCATGAGGGTGCAACCTGAAGCCGGCGAATAGGATCAATTCTTCGATTTTTTATGGGTTCATCAAGATGGGAATGTTGGGAAAAGTCAGGAAACACATTATGTCATTCCGAACGAAGCGAGGAATATTTAATCTCGCGGTATCCTCCGGGAGAAATAAGGTAAAAATTTGTGGAAACCATAGAAATTAAACCTCTGCCTCATACCCTGGATGCCACGGTGACCATGCCCGGTTCCAAGAGCCATACCCAGCGGGCGATAATTATGGCGGCCATTGCCGCCGGGAAATCCATCCTCCACAACCCTCTCGTGTCGGAGGACACCTCCTATCTCATCGCCGCCCTGAAATCTTTGGGTACGGACATCAGCAGCCGCGACGGGGATCTTTACATCGTCGGCGTCGGAGGCCGCCTGGCCGATCCGGGTAAAGAGCTTTATCTGGGGAACAACGGCACAGCCATGCGCATCCTGACCGGCCTGGTTGCCATCGGCCCGGGGACTTTCACCCTGACGGGAGACGAGCGCTTGCGGGAAAGGCCCCTAGAACCACTTATGGAGGCCCTGAGAAAACTCGGCGTCGATGCCCGGGGCCGCGACCGGGAAGGCTATCCCCCCGTTCTTATCCGGACGTCGGGGCTGCGGGGGGGTACGGTAATCCTCCGGGACATCGAAAGCAGCCAGTACGTCTCCTCCCTCCTGATCTCCGCCCCCTGCGCGGCAGGCGACACACTTATCGAATTGGTCGGTCGCACCCCATCCCTGCCCTATATAAATATGACCGTCGCTGCCATGAGGGAATTTGGCGTGGAAGTGGAAACAACAGCTCCCTGCCGTTACCGTGTAAAAGGCAACCAGTGCTATCGGGGAATAAGCTGCCGGATTGAAGGCGACGTCTCCAGCGCTTCCTATTTTTTCTTGGCCGCCGCCCTCTGCCAGGGAAAGATAGGGGTGGAGAACATCAATCCCCACAGCCTGCAGGGCGATATTGGATTCCTTTCCCTTCTGGAAGATGCAGGCTGTTTCGTTAATCGGAAGGGAAACGGGGTTGAGCTGACAGGAGGGCCGCTGCCCGGAGGAGATCTTGTCTTCGATCTCAAGGATATGCCCGACATGGTCCCTACGCTGGCCATTCTCTCCGCCTTGCGTCCGGGACGGACGGTTATCGCCAATGTGTCCCATCTGCGCCTGAAGGAAAGCGACCGCCTGGCGGCCGTTGCCACGGAATTGAGAAAGACGGGGATTCAGGTTGAAGAGCGGCAGGACAGCCTCGTCATCACCGGGGGGCAACCCCGGGTCGCGGAAATTGAGACGTACAACGATCACCGGATTGCCATGAGCTTTGCCGTTTTTGGTTTAGTCGTCCCGGGAATGAGAATAAAGAACCCCGCTTGTGTGGATAAATCCTTCCCGGGTTTCTGGAAAGAGCTGGATAAGCTATATCATAAATGATAACGAAAGTTTGTCATATTGGGGATAAGTATTTTCTCCCATTATGTCTGAGGCATGGATTGGATCCGGACTTATGAATATCATCTTGATGGGATACCGCGGCTGCGGGAAGACCACTGTCGGAAGGAACGTGGCAGGTAAATTACAGCGCCCGTTTTTTGATACCGACGCGATGATCCAGGAGCGCTTGGGAAAGACGATTCGGGAAATAGTCGCAGACGGGGGGTGGGAGGCATTTCGTGAGCTGGAAAGAAGTGCTGTCAAGGAACTCGCCAAGATGGAAGGTTGTGTAGTCGCCTTGGGCGGCGGCGCCGTCCTTGATCAGCAAAACGTGAAAGAACTCAAATGGAATGGTTTCTTCCTCTGGCTGACGGCTGATGGGGCAACCATCGCGGGGCGTCTGAAGAACGACGGGGCGAGCGATGCTCAGCGTCCCTCCCTTTCCGGAACGGATACGGTTGCGGAAATCGAGATCCTGCTGCGGGAACGTGAACCTGTCTATCGGGCGGTTGCCGACCGGGTCATAGATACCATCGGACGCTCGGTGGATGAAGTCGCGGCTGAAATCATGACGGCGTCGAAATAGGAAAGGAACAGATATGTCAGGAAATACGACGGGCGTACTTTTTCGGGTCACCACCTGGGGGGAGTCGCATGGCCCGGCCCTCGGGGCGGTTATCGATGGCTGCCCGCCCCTTATAGAATTGACGGAGGCGGATATCCAGACGGAGCTGGCGCGGCGAAAACCGGGCCAGGCTGAGGCGTCGTCTCCCCGGAAGGAGGGCGACCGGGTCGAGATCCTCTCGGGGGTCTTTGAGGGCCAGACGACAGGAACCCCCATCTCTCTTATCATCTGGAATCGCGACGTCAGAAGCGGGGATTATGAAGCCCTCCGGAATGTCTTCCGCCCGGGACACGGTGATTATACTTATGAGCAGAAATACGGCATCCGGGATCACCGGGGCGGGGGAAGGGCTTCGGGACGGGAAACGGCGTCCCGGGTCGCCGCCGGGGCAATTGCCCGGAAAATTCTCGCCCGGGAAGGGATCATGGTCAGGGCCTATACCCTTGCCTTGGGCGGCGTGAAAGCGGAGGCGGGAATCGTGGCGGAGGCAGGGCGGAATCGCTTCAACTGTCCTGACCCTGTAGGGGCGACAAAAATGGAGGCGGCGCTGAAGAAGGCTCAAAAGGAGGGGGATACCCTGGGAGGGATCGTAGAGATAATAGTGCAGGGCTGCCCTGCCGGTCTCGGCACCCCCGTATTTGACAAGTTGGACGCCGATCTGGCCAAGGCCCTCATGGGCATCGGCACGGTCAAAGGGGTGGAGATCGGTGCCGGATTTGCCGCTGCGGGCATGACCGGCTCGCAGTGCAACGACCAACTCCTTCCTTCCGGATTTGCCGCCAATAATGCCGGGGGAATCCTGGCGGGGATCGCCAGCGGCCAGGATCTCGTTATCCGGGCGGCCTGCAAACCCATTCCCTCCCTCACCATGGAGCAGGACACGGTGGACATAAACGGAAATCCGGTGAAACTGACCATTGGCGGCAGGCACGACGTGTCCGTCATCCCCCGGATTCTCCCCGTCTGCGAGGCGATGGTCTGCCTGGTCCTGGTGGATCATCTCCTGCGACAGCGGGCCATTGCCCGTTCCTCAGCGGAATGAAAGGGAAGGTCGTGTTTAAAAAATGAGAGCAGATAAATTTTCGATTGGGATCATCGGCGGCACGGGCGGAATGGGTAAATGGTTTGCCTCCTTTTTCCAGCAGGAAGGTTATTCCGTACAGATATCGGGGCGTAACACCGGCCCCGACCCCCGGCAAATGGCGGAGGTTTGCCCGGTGGTTATCGTGAGCGTTCCCATAGAAGCAACGGATGCGGTCATCCGGGCGGTAGGTCCCTGCATGCCCAGCGAATCCGTCCTCATGGACCTCACCTCCCTGAAGGAGGCCCCCGTCCGGGCCATGTTAGAGGTTGCCGTTTCCGAGGTCATCGGCCTCCATCCCCTCTTCGGTCCCCGCGTTGCCTCCCTGGACGGCCAAAACATCGCCGTCTGCCCCGCCCGGGGAGAACGCTGGCTGCCCTGGCTGAAAGACATCATGGAGAATAACGGGGCCCACCTGGTGGAGACGACGCCGGAGCGTCATGATAAAATGATGGCCCTCGTCCAGGGCCTGAACCACTTCAACACCGTCATGATGGGGCTGACCCTGGCTGGGTCGGACGTCTCCTGCGAGGATTTGCGACGTTTTTCCACCCCTGCCTTCCGGGAACGGCTCGATCATCTGGGCCGGATCGTCGTTCACCCCGACCTCTACGCCCATCTTATCGCCGGGAATCCCCACACGGACAAGCTCTTGACTTCATATAGGAAGAACCTCGACGAACTCGAAGCATTGCTCCACAACGGCGATACCGCCGCCCTGGTGAAAATGATTAAAAAGATTCCCTTCTCATAGCACCCGTCAGGATAGTTTATTTACGTCAATCCCGGCTTTGATTGCCAGTTTATATGATTCCCTTTTAAAGTAGATTCCAAACCCGATAATTCCCGCCGATCCTGCCACGGCCACAATTATCCATATAAATACCGCCCTTAATCCTGCTTGCGTGTAGGCAAAAAACAACGCCGGGATACTCAGCATGGTCAGAAACAGACCGGCGTGAAAAAGGCGATCCCCGATCAGCCAATATTTAGCCGCTTGGGGCGCTTTTTTCTTCATCCGCTCATAAAGAGGATAGTCCAGGGATCTTCCCTTATTCAAACGAGCAGACATATTCCGCAACTTCTTCGTCTACGGCGATTTCAAACAACGACTTGCCCGGCACAAGAAAAAATGTTCCGGGCAAGTAGGCAGCCCAGCGATCAGATCCGGCTTGCTTCACTCGACAGCTGCCGGCGATGATCTCCATTCTTTCCGGTGCGTCCGTATTGAAGGTAAATGAACCGGGAAAGATCAGTCCCACGGTCTTTTTCTTGCCATCTTTGAAGAGAATGGTATGACTGATCACCTTTCCATCAAAATAGATATTTGCCTTGCAGATCACGCTGACATCATCAAACCGTTCCACCGCATTTACCGACATAGGACACCTCCATTGATTTTATTTAAACTGAA
This sequence comes from Syntrophus sp. (in: bacteria), assembly GCA_025355725.1. Taxonomy (GTDB): domain Bacteria; phylum Desulfobacterota; class Syntrophia; order Syntrophales; family UBA8958; genus UBA8958. Next base: position 17,374 of record JANXZC010000182.1, on the reverse strand, counting down.
CTCTGTCTTTCATCTCCCTGCCGGTCGGGCCAATTGCCTTGGCGGCAACATGGAATCGATCCCGTTCCGGCGGTTCGTCAATTCCTGACTCAATTGGCAGCTTTCACCAGTTCTAAGTGTTTTCCCTTTGCAGGATATTTTCCACCAGATTTTTCATTTCCTCCCCGTTGAAAGGCTTCTTCAGCGCCCCCCGGAAGCCGTAATCGCCGTAGTGCTCTATGACGGGGTCATCCACATAGCCGGAGGCAATAATGGCTATGACCTCCGGATCTATCTTCAAAAGCCTCTCCACGGCCAACTGGCCCCCCAGGCCATGGCGCACCGTCAGATCCAGTATTACCAGATCGAAGGGTGTCCCGGAATGAAGCGCCTTTTTGTAGGCATCAATCGCCTCCTGTCCGTCCTTCACATCCTCCACCTCGTAACTCAGCATCTCCAAATAGGCCCGCTCGATCTCACGGATATGGATCTCATCGTCCATGATCAGCACCCGGACCGCACCGGTCGATAACGACTTCTGGGGATCTTGTTCTTTTGCCTCGTCCACCTGTGTCGGCAGATAAAGGGTAAGGGTGGTCCCTTTACCCGGTCTTGAATCCACGGTAATATGTCCCTGGTGCTTCTTCAATACTGAATAACAGACCGAAAGGCCCAGTCCCATCCCCTTCTGCGCCCCCATCCCCTTGGTGGTGAAATATGGATCAAAAACCTTTGCCAGATGTTCCTCCGGGATGCCGATCCCCTCATCGGCAAAGATGATCCGCAGGTATGGTCCCTCCTTGAGGGGGAGGGCGTCTCCTCCCTGGATCTCTATGTTCCCCACCCGCACTGTCAGTGCCCCTCCCTGGGGCATGGCTTCCAGGGCGTTTGTCGTCAGATTGTAAAAGACCTGCTTCATCTGCTGCTCGTCGATCTCCGTGGGCCAGAGGTCGTCCGTAAAGTCGAAGGTCGCCTTGACGTCCACTCCCTTTATCATCCTGTTAACGGCGTCCCGGACCAACTCGGCGACATCGCACCTCTTCCGGAAGGGAAAGCCGCCCATGGAAAAAGTTATCAGCCTGCCGGTCAACTCCTTGGCCTGGGCCATGCACTGCTGGGCAGAGCCGAGATACTTATGGGCCGTGTTATTCGGCGCCAGACCGAGGAGGGCAAGATCCATGTATCCCTGGACCGCCATCATGAGATTGTTGAAATCATGGGCAATCCCTCCGGCCAAAACACCCAGGGACTCCAGCTTGTGGGCCCGCTGCAGATCTTCCTCCATCTGTTTACGTATGGTGATGTCCCGGGAAATGGACATCGCGGCGAGCTGGCCGTTGTAGTTGAAGAGACGGATGTTGCTTTCCACCGGCACGCGCCGTCCATCCTTCGTCAGGTGCACTGTTTCCAGAAGGGTGTGCCCGTGGCTCTGTAGTTTCTCTCTGATTTCTGGTAGTTCCGAGTTTTTATCGGGTGCGGCAATATCAATCGGTGTTAATTGTAATAACTCCTTCCGCGTATAGCCCAGTCTTTGGCAGGCGATATCATTGACTTCTACAAAACGGCTGGGCTGACCATCTTCTTCTATAAAATGGACCAATACGGCATCGTTGATAAATTCAAACAAGTGCCGATAGCGCGCTTCGCTGTCCTGAAGCGCCACTTCGGTCTGCTTGCGCCTTGATTCGGTCTGCTCCACTTGGGCAAGCTTCTGCCTCAGGAAAGACAATTCCTGCATCAATTCCTGGTTCGTTCCGGATGGATCTTTCATCTGGTTACTCCTGCTCTTGGCTCATTCTGACGGGGGTTATCATATTTATCCGCACCGCTCCAAATTTATCTCTTTACCTGTCGCCTTCTTGGTCCTTCCGCAGATCACTTTCCCAGGCATGGTCATTGATGGTCGGGTTCACCTCCCGGTCATTGGCGAGTAGCTGTTCCTGCAAGGTGATTTGTTCTCTCGCATTGTAGATATATGACTTTTCATCATGCCGGTGCGGTGCCAGCTCGAGCAGCGCCGCCTCATCGTATTTCAGGAAATTTTGACCGGCCCGGGTCGCAGAGTAGCGCCGGTATCCCAATTTAACCAGGACATCGACCCCCAGGCGGATTGAGGTGTCCAGGGATTCCCGGTATACGTCTCTTACGCCCATATCGAGAATCTCGTAAGCGTCCTCCCGATCTTTTACTCTGACCATGATGGTTAGATGGGGATAGTGTTTTTGTATTTTCTCGACGAGATCACAATTGGTGGACGGGGCAGCTACGGCGGTGATCAGGACGCGGGCCTCGTCCGCCCCTGCTGATTTGAGGATATCGGTCCGGGCGGCGTCCCCGTAGAATACCTTGAATCCCATCTTTCTCAGGAGATCAACGCGATCGGAATCGTTATCGAGGATGGTCGCCGCAATCCCGTTGGCCCTGAGGAATCGTCCGATCGTGCTCCCGAAATCGCCGAACCCGGCGATAATGACCGGGTGCTGGACATCGATTATGTCCGCTTCTTTTCCCGACTCTTCCAGGGTTCCGAACCGGAGAAGGATAAACCGTTCATTGATGAAGAGCAAGAGCGGCGTAATGGTCATGCTGAAAGCTGTGACGGCCATCATTATATCGGTAAGGTGGTCCGGCAGGATATGTAACTGATGCATGAAACCAAAAAGCACAAAAGCGAATTCTCCGACCTGGGATAGGCCAACGGCAAAGATGAGGTTCTGATCGACGGTTATTTTGAAGAGCTTTCCCGTTCCGAGGAGGACGATTGTTTTAATGGCGATGACGGCGAAGACCAGGGAAATGATCTGCATGGGTGAGTCAACAAGGAGTTTGAAGTTTATCGAGGCCCCGACGGCGATGAAGAACAGACCTAGAAACAGGCCTTTGAAGGGTTCAATGTCGCTTTCCAGTTCATGGCGGAATTCGCTGTTGGCAAGGACGACTCCGGCCAGAAAGGCCCCCAGGGCCGGACTCAGTCCGACCAGCTGCATCAGGAAGGCCGTCGCAATCACGATCAGCAGGGCGGCCGCAGTGAGGAGTTCTCTTAAATGGGTTTTTGCCACCACGCGCAGAAAAGGAACGATAACAAAGCGCCCGGCCAGAACTACCGCCCCCCCGGCGCCAAGAACCGCCGCCGTCTGTAGCCACCCCGGCAATCCTTCCAGGATCGCCTTGCTTGGAGCCCCCATACCATGACCTGTGGATACCGCCAGCAGGGGCAACAACGCGAGGATGGGGATCACGGCGATATCCTGAAAAAGGAGGACGGAAAAAGAACTCTTTCCCGCCTCCGTATCCCCGAGGCCCTTCTCTTTCATGGATTGCAATACAATTGCCGTCGAAGACATGGCCAGGGCAAGGCTGGAGGCAAGGGCTGTTTTCCAGTTGAAGTTCATCAGCATCATACCGGCACATAGGGCCAGGGAGGTAACGATGATCTGTGCGGACCCCATGCCGAGGATACGATGACGCAACCGCCAGAAATGAGAAGGCTCCAGTTCGAGGCCGATTAAAAAGAGCATCATGACGACGCCGAACTCGGCGAAGTGCATGATATCCTGACCTTCCCTGCCGATAAAGCCGAGGGCGTAAGGTCCAATGGCTATCCCCGCCAACAGGTAGCCCAGGACCGACCCCATGCCCAGGCGCTTGGCGATGGGTACGCAGACAATGGCTGCGGTCAGATAGATAAGGGCCTGGAATAAAAATCCTTCTGTCATGGCCCTTGCGTCCTTTTTTTTGCCTCAATCCAGTCATTCAGGAAGGCAAACTGCTCCATTTCTTCGCGACTGTAAGCATCCGCCCCTAATTGTTGCAAGAGGAAGGCGTAGTCCGCAGCATGGCGGGAGAGTTCCCCATCGGTTAAGCGATAGGTTCCCTGGACAGTGAAAGGGGGGAGATAGGTCATTTTGCACAAACGCGCCGTTTGTTCAAAAGGGCAGAGGAACTCCCGGATCGTAAAGCGATTGAACCCATCGCTACGATATGCCTCTCTTGTCCCGCCGGTCGTGATGACGTTAAAGGCCGTTTTGTCCTTCAGGAAATCCCCTCCCGCCCCATGGGCCCAGCCGTATTCCAGCACCAGATCCAGCCATTGCTTCATAATGGCCGGGGCGCTGTACATATAGAAGGGGTGATGCCAGATCAGGATATCGTGGGCGAGGAGTAATTGTTTTTCTGTTTCGACATCGATATTGTAATCGGGATACAGCTCGTAAAGATCGTGAAGCGTTAAGGTGTCAGACGCAGGTAAGGTACTGATAAGTGCCCGGTTAACCCGGGACTTTTCAAAACGGGGATGGGCGAACAGGATCAGCACCCGCTTGGCATGAAAATGAGCCCCCTCCCGAGTCCCTTCCCCTTCCTGGGGAATAATTCCGGCAGGGGTGGACATGTCATTTTCATCGTTCGCGAGGGTTGACCTGAAGTGATTCATAGGATTTTCCGGAAACTTGTTTTTCCGTAATGTTAAGCCTGATGGTCAGGCCCCTTTACGGGGTGATGCATGCCGAATCTGGCGGGGACGTTTTTGCACGGAATAGCCGAAGCGGCCCAGACAGCGGCCAAGGGCGAAATATTGCCCGTGAGCAAACGCCAGCAAGCCGCCTTTCTCCAGGCGGAGACGTCCCTTCGCGTCCAGCAGAGTTGAAGAAACCTGCACGGCAATCACCTCGGCTACAAACATCGTGTGGGAACCAAGGACTAATGACTGCTGCACCCGGCATTCGATGTTGAGGGCGCATTCCAGGACGATCGGACAACCCACTTTCAAGGCCGCAGCCGGCGTCAAACCGGTTCCGGCAAACTTGTCCACCGTGCGTCCGGAAACCATTCCGCACCAGTCTGTCGCCTTCGCCTGCGCCAGGGAAGGGACATTCACCACAAATTCACGGGTATCCTGAATGATTTCATGGGAAAATCGTTCCGGGCGGACAGAAATCGACAGCATGGGCGGCTCACTGCACACACTTCCCGCCCAGGCAATGGTGATCAGGTTCGCCTTCCATCCCTTTGTTCCGCCGCAACTGACCAGAACCACCGGTACCGGCGAAAGGACATTCCCGGGCTTCCAGGATTCCTTCGCTATGCCTTCCCCCTTTGCCATATCGCGCCGTTTCTTCATAGGGATGGGAATATAGTGGAAATGAACGGGTGTGTCAATGGAGACGTCATTGCAATGTTGGCCGTCGACATACCGAGTTTCTCTTTATTATTAGTGTGTTGTAAATGATCTATGCAACGATGGCGAAGCGTGGTAAATAAAAGCAGCGTCATGGAAGAGGATGAATGACCATGGACCAGAATGAAGCCCCGACGATGACCAGAAGAGGGCTGCTGCAATGGACGGCGGTATCCGCCCTTTATCTTTCTCTGCCCGCCATGACCGGCTGCACGGCGGTCCCAAGATACAAACCGATTAGCGCCGGCCCCGGTAAACTCCTGGAACTGATCAATTGTAACGTCGTCGATGTGATTCAGGGGGTGGTTCATCACAACCGGACCATTGCGATCCTCAACGGGGTGATTGAATCCATATCGGACCGGACGCCTTCGCCCCGGGGAGAATCCCTCGTTGTGGATATGAAAAATCAATACCTGATCCCGGGTCTGATTGATGCCCATTGCCATTCAACCCTGTCCAGCGAGGCGGAATTCAACCCCTTCGGCGTTCCCACGATGCTCCGCCAGATCAAAAGAAATTATCTCCAGCAACTCACCCGGGGCGTGACGACCATCCGGGACATGGGCGCCCTGCCGAAATTGCTGCATAAATATATTGAGATGATAGATAAAGGGGCATTGACGGGGCCGAGAGTCGTCTATTGTAATGCCTTTACGAATGTCTATGGCGGGCATCCGGATCTCGATCCTGCCGATGTCAGTGTCTTTTCCGAAATTGCCATGGCCTTTACGGGGAATCCCAGTTCCTGGTTTAAAGACATCCCGGAGCTGAAAGAAAAGATGCAGCGGAGCCTTGAAAGCGGCGCTTCTTTTCTTAAACTTACTATGGACAACAAATCCCTGCTCTGCGGAAAAGGCGAGATACCCGTTTACAGTGAAGAGGAATTACAGGTTATTTTTGAATTTGCCCGCCGGAACAACCTCCCTGTTGCCGGTCACATCCATACGAAATTCGGGTTTGACCGGGCCCTTAAATACGGTATCCATTCCATGGAGCATTCCCTTGCCGATACGTCGTTGACAGATCGGGAAATTGCGGAGATGGCCGGGAAGAAAATTGCCATCGTCCCCACCATGATTATCGCCCAGATGCTTGCCGCAGAGGAGGCCTTTGACAAGGTCCCGAAAGAATACCGGAATGACTTCATTGATAACGAATTGTCCATCCGGCGGCAGTTTCTCGCCTTGTCACAGGACCGCTATATTGAACCGGCGATACATAAAAAGAATGTCGAGGCCCTTCAATATTACCGGGAATATGGATGCAGTAATTTGTATAAAAACGGTAAATTTCTGTCCAGGCCGGATATTTATTTCCATATCCTCCTCCATGGTCCAAAGAATTTGCTAAAGATGAAAGAGGCCGGGATTGTGATCGGCGGTGGCACCGACGCCGGCATCCCCTATGTTTATCATGGAACGCTGTGGCGAGAGATGGAAATGCTCGTAAGAATCGGCTTTTCTAATCAGGAGGTCCTCCGGTGCGCCACGATCAACAATGCAAAGATTCTCCGGAGGGAGGATAAAATCGGGACGATCGACAAAGGCAAACTTGCCGATATGGTCGTCTTAACAGAGAATCCTTTCGTCAAGATCCAGACCTGCCGGGACCCGCAAATGGTCATCAAAGGCGGGCAGATCTACGAGGTTTCTGCGTTAGCATCAGAAATCAATAAATCTGATCATCATGGTTAAACCCGCAAAAGAGACCATTACGGCAAGGGCGGCAAAATCTATTCTGGTCAAGCGAAGTTCGCTGAGGGTGGTTCTCGGCCCCCGGGCGTAACCCCTGGCCTCCATAGCTGCGGCCAGGTCATCGGCCCTGCGGAAAGCGCTTAGGATAAGGGGAACAACGATGGAAATGGCCGCTTTCAGCTTACGGAATAATCCTTTTCTCTTCAGATCGCCCCCCCGGGCAATGCGCGCCGTCTTCATCCGGTTGTATTCTTCCGAAAAAGTCGGGACAAAACGCAGGGCCATGGAAACCATAACGGCCAGGTCCTGGGTGGGAACACGCAGTATTTTCAATGGCCTAAGGAGCTTTTCCAAAGCCGCCACCAGTGTTGAGGGCGGGGTGGTCATGGTCAGCAGGGCCCCGGCGGTGACCAGGGCCGCAAACTGCCAGACGACGAGAAAACCGTTTTCAAGGCCTTCGTAGGTAATTCGCACCGGCAGCAGAGGTATGGGGGAAATATCTCTGCCCTCAGTAAAGAAGAGATGGAGCAGAAACAGCAGCACGGCAAAAACGGCAATCGGTTTCAGAGCCCCCCATATCTCCTGTAAACTCACCCTGGAAATCCAGATTACCAGTCCCACAAACAGGCTGATCATAACAATCTCGCCTATGGTTGCCTGAAAGATCAGGATGCTGAGGACAACCACTGTAAGGATCTTTACCCGTGGATCGACATGTCGAAGGGGGGAAGAATCGGCGGTAAACTGACCAAAGTTGAAGTTTTGCATTTTTTCTCGAGTACTCCACCCTCACCCTGAGGGAGACGGTATTTCGGGACTTTTTGTAAATCCCTTTTCTCTCGCCAGTTGGCTCATACAGTAATGGATTTCTTTGTAAGCGTCTTCCACGGAAATGATATTCGTTGGCAAGTCCCATCCCGACTCTTTGAGTTTCGCCATCAAAGCGGCCATCGCCGGCGCCTCCAGACCCGGATTATCCCGGGACATGAGGAAGGAGCAAACCTCAGCGGGAGTGCCATCCATAATAATCGCTCCCCGTTCCATCACAATAATCCGATCGGCGTCGGCGACCTCGCCGATGTCGTGGGTAACATGGATAATGCCCATCCCATCCCGGTGAAGCTGCCTGATCATCCGGAGAATTCGCCGCCTTCCCGCCGGATCAAGATAGGCCGTTGGTTCGTCTAAAGCCAGATACCGGGGATTCATGATCAGGACGCCCGCAATAGAGGCGAGTCTTTTTTCCCCACCGGAGAGGCTAAAGGGAGCGCGTTTTTCAAAACCCTCCATCCCGACCCGGGACAGGGCGTTCCGGACAAGGGGGGAAATCTCTTGCGACGGCACGGCAAGGTTCTCCAGACCAAAAGCGACATCCTCCTCCACCGACATCCCTACGATCTGGTGGTCGGGATTCTGAAAGACCATCCCGACCTCACAGCGGATATCCCGATGACAGGACGTCTCCCGCGTATTCATGCCGTTGATCAGCACCTCTCCCCGGGAAGGAATCAGGAGGGCATTGAGATGTTTGATCAGGGTGGTCTTGCCGCAGCCGTTGGGGCCGATCATGGCCACATACTGACCATCCGGAATCTGGAGATCAATGCTTTCCAGAACGGGAGGCGTCTTTTCGCCATATTGATAGGAGACGTCTTTAAATGTGATCATGGAAAATTACCTTCTTGACGATCAAAGCTTCATATGATCCCGGACTTTGAGGCAGATCAGCGCCGCCACGACAATTTTCAGGATGCCTCCGGGAACGGTAGGTGTCAGTCCTACGGCGATTGCTTTGACAAGATTCAGTTTCGCCACGACCATCAACTGGGCAATGCCGAGGGCGTAAATGAAGATGTGGCCGACCAGCATCGCCAGAAGCAGCCACACAAAACCGGGGCGCTTCTTGAGGGAAGCCATCCAGCCGATGACATATGCTCCGACGACGAACCCGATCAGGTATCCCCCCGTCGGCCCTAACAAGACCCCCGCCCCGGCCTTACCGCCGGCAAAAACGGGGAGGCCGATTACCCCGAGGAGGATATAGACTACCTGGCTCATCGCCCCCAGGTATCCCCCCAGCAGGGCGCCGGCCAGGGACACGAAGAAGGTCTGCATGGTAATGGGTACCGGGGGCAAAGGGATCATTATATAGGCCCCCGCTGCCGTCAAGGCCCCGAACATGGAGGCATAGGCCATCCCGCGCAGCGATGTTTCCTTATCTTTCCCCAATATCTCCATCTCCCTTCATTTATTGATGAACCCGTAAAAAGGTCATAAATTGACCATAAGCGACGGTTTCGTAAAAAGATCCGCAGGCAATGCGCGCAAAGCCTGAGAAATGCGGCGTACTTGTCGTACGCCGCAGTGACGAAGGGGGCAGCGCAACGCCGCATCCGGACCTTTTACGAAGCCGTCAAATAAAGTTCACATCGCCGGAGAACAGGCGCACCGGGACTCCGTTATGCTCCCGGACCACCAGGTATCCGTCTTCGTCAAAATCCAGCACCTCCCCGGTCAACCGGCGTCCCATGGTATCCACCTCCACCGTCCGCCCGATCATATCCGTAAAGGCCTGCCAGCGCTTGCGAATCGGGGCAAACCCATGCCGCTGATACTCCTGGTATGTTTCTTCAAACCTCTCGATAATACGCCTCACCAGGGGAAGCCTGTGCAAGTACCGGCCCATCTCCACCTGGATGCTCGTGCCAATTTCCTGAAGGTCAGGGGGAAAGGCCTCCCGGGCAAGGTTGACATTAAGACCCAGACCGACGATCATATATTCCACTTTATCCATTTCCATGCTGACCTCGGTCAGTATCCCACCCAGCTTCCTGCCGCCGACCAGAATATCATTCGGCCACTTGATCCTTGTCTCCAGCAGGGTGATTTCCCGGACGGCCTCGGCGACAGCCGCAGCGGTCAGCAGGGCAAAGCGGGGCGCTTCCTGGGGCAGGATGTCGGGCCGGATAATCAGGGACAGATAGATGCCCGCGCCGGGCGGTGAAAACCAGTTCCTTCCCCGTCTGCCCCGGCCCCGGGTCTGTTCCTCGGCAATGACGAGGGTCCCCTCGGGAGCGCCGTCGGCCGCCATGGCCTTGGCTTGCAGGTTTGTGGAGTCTGTTCGTTCGAAATACCGGATTTCCCCCTGGCCGATACAGACGGTTTTCAATCCTTCCCTGAGTTCCTGGGGGCGGAGCAGGTCGGGGATCTCGCGCAGAAGATACCCCTTCCGCGTTGCGGAATCGATTTGGTATCCCTCCGTTTTCAGGGCGCAGATATGCTTCCAGACGGCGGTGCGGCTCACCTGAAGCTGACAGCTCAGGGCCTCACCGGAAATCCATTTCCCCTGAGCCAGCTTCAAATGATTCAGAATCAGCTCTGCCGTCTTAAGAACAGGTATCTTTTCCAATTTCCCTATCCTCCAGATGACAATCTGCCGCACACTTACAGACATGTAGGGGTTCCCGCGTCGGCATGAACCCCATATCCCTGATCATCTCCACATCAAGTTCGGGGTCTCTTCCCGGCGTGGTCAGGTAATGGCCGGTCATGAGGGCGTTGCAACCGGCAACCACCGCCAGGGGCAGCAACTGGCGCAGCGATTTTTCTTTGCCGCCGCAGAGCCTGATGTCCCGGTCGGGAAGGAGAAAGCGAAAGACGGCAATCGTAATAAGAATTTCCAGGGGGGGCAGCGGCGGCCGTCCTCCCAGCGGGGTTCCCTTGATCGGATTGAGGATATTGACAGGAACGGAATCGACAGCCAGCTCCCGCAGGGTTAGGGCCAGTTCTATTCGGTGGCTCATCCCTTCTCCCAGCCCGATGAGGCCCCCTGAGCATACGGAAAGCCCGGCATCGATAGCGGTGCGGACCGTCGCCACGTCTTCCTCATATTCGTGGGTCGTGCAGATATTCGGGAAATAGCTCCGGGAGGTTTCGAGATTGTGGTGATACCGGAAAAGGCCGGCGTCTTTCAACGACCTTGCCCGTTCCCCGGAAATCATGCCCAGGGAGGCGCAGGGCAAGACGCCCAAGCTGCGGATGCCTTCAATGGCCCTGAATATTTCCGCCCATTCCTTTTTAGACTTGATTCCCTTGCCGCTGGTTACGACGCCGAACATTTCCGCCCCCGCCGTCCTGGCCTGTTGCGCTGCCGCAATGATATCATCGGCCTTTTTGAGGGGGTAGGCCTGAATCTTTGTTTTGTAGTGACCAGACTGGGCGCAGAAGGCGCAGTCTTCCGAGCATTTCCCGGATTTGGCGTTGACGATTCCACAAAAAGAGATCGCCTTCCCCTGGAAGTGATCGCGAATCTCTGAGGCCGCCGCCATGAGGCCGAAGGGATTCAGGCTCCCCTCTTCGCATAGCCGCCAGGCGTCTTCCTCGCCAAGCCCCTTGTTTATTATGGATTTTTTCTTGAGTTGTTTAATGATAGCCAAAAAAAACCTCCCGGAAACTGGGAGGTTCATAGTGGAAATGCTTCAGTTTGTCAACCAATAAAATGTTGATGGTTGACAAACTAGCGGGCGAATTCCTTTTCAATCCGGTCCATGGCCACGGCCAGGCGGTCGTCGGGCACGGTGAGGGAAATTCGTACGTAGCCCTCCCCGTATTTACCGTAAGCTGTTCCCGCTGCCACGACGATGGCCGTCTTGTCAAACAGGCGATTCGTGAATTCCAGCGAGGTCATTCCTTCCGGCACGGGGACCCAGAGGTAGAAGGTTCCCTTCGGGGGTGTGAAAAATATGCCGATCTTCTTGAGGGTTGCCAGGACCAGCTCCCGCCGCTTGCCATACACCTCGATCATGTGATCGATGAAAGAACCCTCTTCCTTCAGGGCATGGATACCGGCAAACTGGATGGGGTTGAAGATGCCGGAATCGGTGTTTTCCTTCACCTTGCTGATGGCGGCAATCAGGTCGGAGTTGCCGCAGGCCATCCCCAGCCGCCAGCCGCACATGTTGAAGGGTTTGGACAGGGAATTCAGCTCGACGCCGACGTCTTTTGCCCCCGGCGCCATGAGGAAGCTGATGCGCTCCTGGCCGGTAAAGAGGATTTCGCTGTAGGGGTTGTCGTAGCAGACAGCGATATCGTACTGTTTGGCAAAGGCGACTAGATCATTGAGAAACTTCTTTGTAGCGCAGGCCCCTGTGGGATTGTTGGGATAATTGAGAAACATGCCTCGGGCCTTTTGGGCGATGTCTGTCGGAATATCCGATAAAACGGGAAGATAGTCGTTTTTGGCGAGGATGGGAACATTGTACGGCTCCCCTCCCCCCATGAGGATACTGGACCGGTAGGCCGGGTAGCCGGGATCGGTCATGAGGACAATATCACCGGGATTGATGCGGGCTAGAATAAAGTGGTGGCAGCCCTCTTTGGAGCCGATAAGCCCCAGGATCTCACTTCCCGGGTCCAGGGTCACGCCGTAACGGTCCTGGTACCACCGGGCCACCTCCTGGCGAAAGGAGAGCATCCCTTTTTCCTCGTCCGTAGGGTAGCGGTGATTGGCCGGATCGTATGCTGTTCGGCACAGCTCATCAATTATCGTTTTCGGCGTCGCCTCCACGGGATCGCCGATGGCCAGACTGATCACATCGACGCCTTCGGCCCTGGCCTTGGCGATCTTTTTTCTCAACTCCATAAACAGATAGGGGGGAATCTTCGTCAAACGGTCAGCAATTTGCACAGTCTCTCTCCTTTTATTTGTTGTAGGCTTCGTCCCAAAAACGCCCCTCATAGACAACTTTCGCTCTGCCTTCAAGGTAAATTTTTTCAAATCCCGTGGATGTTTTATCAAAATATATATTTAATTTCTCACCGCTTTTTACCTGGACAGCGACGGGGGAGTCCACCAACCCCTTTGCCGCGGAAATGAGAACCGACGCCACGGAACCGGTGCCACAGGCCAGGGTCTCGTCTTCCACCCCCCGCTCATAGGTCCGCACCATCATGTTGCGACGGTCCAGGGATTTGACAAAGTTCGCATTGGTCCCCCGGGGCTGGTAATTATCGTGGTGGCGGATGTTCCTGCCGATGTAAAACACATCAAAGGCATCCAGGTCCTCCACATAAAAGACAACGTGGGGAACGCCGGTGTTGATGCTGTTGACGGCATAATCCCGGCCGTCGATAGCGATTGTCTCGTCGGTTCGCAGGTCGAAAGGGTCGGTCAGCCGGAGCTTTACCGTATCCCCCTTCACTTCGGCATCAATTATCCCGGCGACTGTTTCGAAAGACAACTTCTCCCTGGCAATGCCCTTGAGAAAGGCAAAGCGGGCGGCGCAACGGCCGCCGTTGCCGCACATCTCCACTTCCGAGCCGTCGGCGTTGAAAAAACGCCAGCCGAAATCGGCCTTTGCCGATTCCTGAATCAGGATCAGACCATCTGCCCCGACGGAGATCTTGGGTGCGCAGACCGCCTGGACGAAGTCCACGACGGACATGGCGCCAATTGCCGCCTCCACCTGGCGCTGCCGGTTGTCAATGAGGATGAAATCATTGCCGCTGCCGCTCATCTTGTAGAATTCAATCATGCCTTTTTCGTCCCTCTTGAATTATTACCCTGCTCCTTAAACGATCTTGTCAAAAAGGTGAAGCAAATAATCACTCGTAAATGCCTATCCCGCCTCAATTGCTTATGAAGTGCAAATCATCCGCCGATGATGTCCTCAATTTCCCGGCAAAGATGGTTGATCCGGAAAGGCTTCTGAATAAAACCGTGGCAACCGCTTTTCATCACGTTATCCGCTTCTCCGGCAAGGCAGTAGCCGCTGCATAGAAGGACCCTGACCTGGGGATTGATTTCCCGCAAGGCATCGAAGGTCTTTGCGCCGCTCATGCCGGGTAGGATCAGGTCCAGAAGCACCAGGTCGATTTCTTCGTGTCGCTGCCGGTAGATTTGGACGGCATCGTGACCGTTTCCAACCATATAAACGCGATAACCCATATTTTCCAGCATCATCGATGTCGTTTCCGCAATGGATATCTCATCGTCCACCAGCAGGATAGTGCCGGTCCCGACCGTCACTGTTTCTTCCTGGATTTCCGGCTTGGGTTGCATATGTGTCGACGCCGGCAAAAGAACGGTAAAGATCGATCCGCAGCCAATCTGACTGGTTACAGTGATCAGGCCGCCGTGATTGCGGATGATGCCGTAGGCGGATGCCAGGCCAAGCCCCGTCCCGCCGCCGGTTGCCTTGGTGGTGAAAAAAGGTTCAAATATCCGTTTGCGGGTATTCTCGTCCATACCTATGCCCGTATCGGTCACCGCAATGGATACGTAGCGTCCCGGCCTGATCTCAAGATGCTTGCTATGATCTTCAATAGCAAAGATATTCTTTACTTTGATATCGATTGTTCCGCCCCCCGGCATGGCCTGCCAGGCGTTGATGTAGAGATTAAGGAGCACCTGGTCGATCTGTCCGCAATCGACCTCGACCAAAGGAAGGTCGTCTTCATGTGTAACCAGAATATCGATATCCCGGTGGGTCTGCCCGAATAACTCGATGCTTTTTTGGACGATCTCCTTGATATCTGCCGGTATTGTTTCGTTTTTTTCTCCCTTGGCAAATCCGAGCAGTTGCCGGGTGAGGTTAGCCCCCCTCCGGATATGTTCTTCCAAGGTTTGCAGCTTATGGTAATGGGAATGATCTTCTTGCAGTTCGTAAAGCATGAGGGACACGTAACCCTGCATTCCCATGAGGACATTGTTAAAATCGTGGGCCACTCCTCCCGCCAGGGCGCCAATGGCTTCCATCTTTTGGGCGTGATAAAGCTGGGTTTCCAGTGTTCTCTTTTCCTCCGCTTCTTTTTTTCGATCCGTAATATCATGAAAGAAGCCCTCCACTCCGGCCACAGCTCCATCACTGCCGTAATAGAGATGGCTGTTCGTGGAAACTGTCAAAACGCTGCCGTCGCGGCTTTTAAGCCTTACCTCATAATTCTTCACGAACCCGGTTCTGAATATCTCCTCAACGATCCTTTCGCGGTCCTCAGGCTCGGCGTAGAAGTCTTTCGCGATATCTTTTCCCAACACGTCTTCGGTGGCTTCAAAACCAAGGACCCTCAAAAAGCTCGGGTTTATCATTATCAATTTGCCATTGATATCGCTTCGGTAGAAAACATCCTGAGTGTTTTCCAGAACATTTCGATACAGTTTTTCACTTTCCTGCAGGGCCTCTTCGGCCTCCTTCCTCTGTGTGATATTTACGATCGTCAACTTGGCGCCGTAGGGCAGACCCTCTTCCATAAGGACGGTGGTTCTGATCTCGACAAACAGCTTTTTCCCATTTTTACATATCAGAGGAATTTCGAGATTCTTCAGTTCTACACCGGCTAAACGCATCGCCAGCCGCTCCCGCAATAGCCTCTTGGCTTCTTCATCGAATAAACCGAGAGAAAACGCATTTAGGCCGATGAGCTCTTCCCGGGACCATCCGCTTGATTCCTCGATAATCCGGTTCACGTATTGTATATTTCCCAATTTATCGATCAGGCAAAATCCGATGGGTGCTTCCTCCATCAATCTGCGATATTTCTCCTCACTTTTCTTCAGCCCTTCTTCCGCTTGTTTTCGGTAAGTAATATCCGTTGACACGCCCAGGATCGCATCATCTTGCGTGGAGGGCGGATGAAAGGGGATCTTGATGGTGCTCAGATAACGGACCCGTCCGGCGGCATCGGTAATCTGCTCTTCCATGATATCTTTGGAAACGCCGGAATTCATCACCTCCAGATCATCCTTGAGAAAATGACGCACTTCGTCCGTGTTGGGATTGAAATCACCATCCCCCTTGCCGATCAGGCCCGTCACGGTAGTTCCGTAAAGCTCGGCCACCGCCTGATTAGCCATGATAAACTGCCCCTCCCGATTCTTGGCAAAAATCAGGTGGGGAACCAGATCGATTATCTGGCGGAGTCGCGCTTCACTTTCTCTGAGTGACGCGTCCTTTCGCTCCAGATCTTCGATGTCGGCCATGGAGGCGACGCTTTTCCCCGTCCCGGGGATCATGGCCACGGTCAGCAACACCTTCCGGGTATTTCCCTCTCCATCGACAAAATCGAAGGTATAGTTTCTCGGCGCCAGGTCAGGATTCTTGCGCCGCAGATGGTGATACGAAACCATTCGCTCCTTGTCGTGTTCGGCAACAATTTCCGTCCAGCTGCGCTTTCCCTCCCAGTATTCCTTGGACGTCTTGGCGAGGGAGGCAAATTCGGAATTGACCAGGGATATGGTCGTGTCTTCCTCGACGATAATGGTCGCCGTTCCGGTAGTTTCGAAGATGGTCCGGTAGAGGATCTCCGAGTCCCGCAATTTTTGATCTGCCGTGATGCGCGCAGTTACGTCCCTGGCCGTAATCACGATCCCTTTGACAGGGTCGTGATCCAGAAGGTTGCTCGCCTTGGCCTCCAGGTAGGTCCAGGCGCCGTCGGCCCTGACAAAACGAAAAACAAGGTTTTTATAAGGATTCGCTCTACTTACAACCGCTTGAAAGACGGAACGGACCATATCGGCATCGTCGGCATGGATGAAGGCAAAGGCGGATTTCCCCAGGAAATAGTCCGCCGGATAACCGAGAAGCTGTTGGGTCGAAGGTGATTCGTAATGAATAACGGCCTTTTCATCGACGACCACGATGATATCGGCGGAACCGCGGATAAGGGCGCGAAATTTTTCTTCACTCAGACGCAGCGCCTCCTCCGTCTTTTTGCATGTTGTGATATCGCGAAGATAAGCTAAAAAAGCGGGCTTCCCATCGTACAGGATCGGTATGACCGATATATACATGTCCAGGCAGGCGCCATTCTTCCCCATGATCCGCGCTTCGTATGTTGAAGGGGCAGGTTCGCCGGCCTGTCTTTGCCGGTGATATGCCAATACCCGCTGGCGGTCGTCGGGATGGAGAAAGTTGCCGACGGGCTTGCCGATCAATCCTTGTCGTTTCCTTCCCAGCACGTCCAATAGTTTCTGGTTCAAGTAGACATACTTGCCCTTTTGGACAATCACCACTCCATCATTAGAATGCTCCAGGGCAATCCGGTAAAGATCGCTATCCGCGCAGTGATCCTTCCGCTGATTAGAGAGCTGTCTGGAAGTTTTTCTGCCAGACTCTCCTATGTCGCCTGTAACTTTATCATTCATACAGCCACTTTCTTTGGGTGATGATTGATGCCGGCGTTGGCCGGCGGTTGCCTATGTCTACACCCTTTGGGCAAAGCAAGGACGGTTCAATCTTGCCCCGTTAATAACAGTACATGATTTGCGTTCATTGCCATGGCAATTAGCAGCATTACGTATTGTCAAGTATATGATCAGTTGCTGTTACTGCTAAACTAGGTGTCGTATAGAGAAGGATTGCTTTTTTGTCAATGTATTATCTAATACCTGAATTAGTGGCATAAAAACCACTTTAGTTAATGTAATTAGTTGACATTACAGGATATTTATGATATTCATCGCCCCAGATAATATCACCTGGGAGGTGAAGATGCGACCTGTAGAATTTATCATCAAAGAGGGCAA
>JANXZC010000160.1 GCA_025355725.1 Syntrophus sp. (in: bacteria) | reverse complement strand
CAAATATTTCAATTTATACCTGAAAGATCAATGTGCTTTTATGGTTGATTTTTCGTCCCGGTGACAACCGTCACCCCTAATACCCTTGGGGCGTTCAGTAGATGCCTCACCGTGTGCTGTTTCGAGTGGAGGTTCGCGTCGGAAAGGTGGTCGGAAGCCTAATCATTGCGATGACTCCGTCCGGCATTCCATCGCCTGGCGGATACTGCGTGAAAGATCATTAAGCTTGAACGGCTTCTGAATGAAGCCATTACACTGTTTTGCCAGAACAGCCGTTGCCTCCCTGTCTTTGCTATAACCGGAGAGCAGGAGTATCCTTACGTCGGGGTTGATCTCCTTAAGTTTTTCATGGACACGGTCCCCGTTCATCCCCGGCATGATCATATCGAGGAGGACGATGTCGATGGCATCCTTTTGCTGCCGGTAAATATTAAGGGCCTCCTGACCGGTTCTGGCGGTGATCACACGGTATCCCATGACCTCCAGCAGCGACTTGCTGACCTTTACGATCTCGTCTTCATCGTCCACAAAGAGAATCGTTTCCACCCCCCGCAAGACATGTTCAATGGAATGCCTGCATTCCGCCACGGCCTGCTGCTCCGAGACGGGGAAATAGATCCGGAAGGTCGTGCCCTTGTCGGGTTCGGACTGGACATCGATATATCCGTCATGGCCTTTGACAATGCCATAGACGGATGCGAGCCCGAGACCTGTACCCCTGCCCATTTCCTTCGTGGTGAAGAAGGGCTCAAATATCCTCTCCCTCGTGGCCTCATCCATGCCTGTACCCGTATCGCTGATGGTCAGAAGGACGTAGCGGCCCGGCTTCATCGTGAAGGGCTGGACGGGTATGGCCTCTATCGTCGCATTCTCCGTCCGGACAATGATCTCGCCTCCATCGGGCATGGCGTCTGCGGCATTGACGAAGAGGTTCATTAAAATCTGCTCCATCTGTCCGGTGTCCGCTTCGACGAGGGAAAGATTTTCGGAAAAATCGAATATGAAAAGAACATCTTTCCTCATCCGCTTGAAGGTCTCCACGTTGCCTTTGATGATACTATTGAGGTCGATGGGCTTCACCTCATATCGCCCCTTGCGGGCGTATCCCAGGAGCTGTGATGTGAGCCTGGACCCACTTTCCACGAGTTTTTCCAAAGTCATGAGGCGCGGATGAAAAGGATGGGTGGCATCAACCTGAAAAAGCATCAAGGATATGTGACCCTGAATACCCATGAGGATATTGTTGAAATCATGGGCAATACCTCCGGAGAGGGTGCCGATGGCCTCCATCTTCTGAGCCTGTCGCAACTGCGCTTCCGTCATTGCCAGCTTCCCCTCGATGAGGGCGTTTTCTTTGGACAACCTGCGGGTGTTCAGGATGTTTTGGATCCGCTTGATTAGTTCATCGAACTCGAAGGGCTTACAGAGGTAATCATCGGCTCCCCCTTTCAGGGCGGCCACGGCGTATTCGGCGGAGCCCTGGGCGGTCATGATGATGACCTGCACATCGGGGAAATTCTCCTTTATCCGCGACAGGACGGTAAAACCATCCATCTCTGGCATCATCAGATCAAGAAGGACCAAATCACAGCCCTGATCCTGGATATAGGAAAGGGCTTTCCGGCCATCGGTGAAGCATTGAATGTTATAACCGCGGCTGCTCAAGAGAGTATCCAGGCTTTCGCACATGCGAATCTCATCGTCCACAACCAGAATTCGCTGCTTATCCATTTTTCTTTAGGTCCCCCCTTTAGAAAAGTTTGCCAACTTATGTCTTTACCGGCAGGGTAAGGATAAAGACTGCTCCCTTGCCCGGTGCGCTGTCGCAGGTTACCGTTCCCCCCTGGTCCCTCATGATTTGATAGACAACGGAAAGGCCGATGCCGGAATGCCCTTCCCCTTTTGTGCTCACGCTGGGTTCAAAGATCTTTGTCAGAACGGCAGGGTCGATGCCCGGACCGTCATCGCGAATCGTGATCCGGATATTCCGGTTGTCGCTTGCCTGTTTCATGGCGCCGCTACCCGCTCCTATCATCGGGATGCTTGCCGTCTCTATAAAAATATTACCTCCCTTTTCCATCGCTTCGACGGCGTTCTTGA
>JANXZC010000158.1 GCA_025355725.1 Syntrophus sp. (in: bacteria) | reverse complement strand
ACCCCCGGCTCTGCCGGGGGTTTCCCAGGTCATGGGTTTCATCAAGGGAGACCAGCGCATAGACCAACTGAATATATTTGAATAATGCCACCTTTAGGTGGCTCCTAAATCAGTCCGCTTTGAGCGGTTCATACATTACATACCTCCGGCTTTGCCGGAGGTAACTGATTCAATAATCATATTCACCAATTATTAGCTTTATTAAGTAAATATCGCTCACAAATTAAATATTAAAATGCTTGAACTTTGCTTTTGTTTATGGGATAAAAATCCCTGTTTTTTCGAATGCAGACCCTAATATCATATCGCAGCTTCACTCCACCACTCGGCCCCTGTGGGACCGAGAGGGCGAAGCTTTGTTTCGCTACTGGTCTCCCAGCTCTATAGCCCAGCGCCCTCCGCGTCGAACTCCTCGGCCGCGGCATGGCCTGGCTCGACATGGGGACCCATGAAAGCCTCCTCGATGCCAGCAACTTCGTGACCACCATCGAACATCGCCAGGGCCTCAAAGTGGCCTGCCTCGAAGAAATCGCCTACAACAAAGAATAAAGGCTGTATCACCGCCGAACAGGTGCTGCCCCTCGCCCAGCCCCTTGCGAAAAATCACTACGGAGAATACCTGATCAACTGGATTTATGAAGTCGCAAACATTCTGGACAGGGCGTTACCCGATGAGGCAAGCCAAAAGATTAATCTACTTCTCAATCTTCGCATCAGCGAGATTGACTGTTCTGAGCAGATGATCGGTCAATGTCTTGCCTGGATGAAAGAACAACAAGTCACCTTTTATGACGCTGCCTATTTAGCCGCTGCTTATGCAACAGATGCCGTTTTATTGACCAGTGATGCAAAGTTCCTCGAAAAGATGAAGAATGATGAACGGATATGCCTTCTGTCAGAATGGGGGGGGGTAATTAGCGGGGTAATCAGGGACAGAGCCATTAATAATCGAAAACAATAAGGGCTCTGTCCCTGATTAAATCCGAAAGCCGGAATCCATTATTTTCAGCAACTTCCCGGATTCCGGGTCAAGCCCGGAATGACGGGAAAGAGAGTTTTTCAAAGGTCTTTATTCTTCTTGACGCTACACAAGTGATTGTGTTAAATTATGTGTGGAGGTGAAATATGGCAACAAACTTGGCAATAGATGACCACCTCATCGTTGAGGCTCAAACCATTGGCGGTGCCAGAACGAAAAAGGCTGCCGTTACGGAGGCGTTAACGGAATACATCCAAAGAAGAAAACAGATACAGATTACGTCGCTATTTGGGAGTGTCGATTACGATCCTGATTACGATTATAAAAAAACCAGGTCACGGCAGTGAAAATACTTGTTGACACCTCCATATGGTCTCTGGCGTTGAGACGATCAGGCACGCTTACCGAGGAAGACCAATCTCTGGTTTATGAGCTTAATGAACTTATTGGAGAAGTTCGCGTCGCAATAATTGGACCCATTCGACAAGAACTTTTATCGGGTATTTCGAGGCAGGAGCAATTTGATGCACTTAAAGAAAAGCTCTTGGCGTTTGAAGACATACAATTGACCAGGGAAGATTATGAAAGGGCAGCAGAATTCTACAACACATGTCGGAAATCCGGTGTCCAAGGATCACAAATCGACTTTTTGATCTGTGCAGTCGCAGCCGGCAGAGAGATCCCAATATTCACGACGGATAACGATTTCATCCTTTATGCAAAATACCTAGCAATATCCCTTCATCGACCGATTAATCAGGGACAGAGCCCCTATTAATAAGCGAAAATAATGGGGGCGGAAAACAATAGGGGCTCTGTCCCTGATTAATGAATAATTAATATCTTGACATGACAAGGCATTCTTGATTAAACTTTCTTCTCTCGTCGAGCGGACGGGGAGATTCGTGGGAGATCCGGGACATCACCCAGATTCTCATTAATACTGAGGTGGTGGCGGCAACGGTGATCAAACTGTGGTGAAGTGGAATTTTTCAGGTCTTGAGTATAATAATTGACGCCTTAAATTACCGTAAGGGGAGAAAGGGGGAGAAATGAGGAAAGCAAGGAAGTTCGCATTATTAGTAAGTATCATCTTCTTATTCACGCTGATGGTACCCGCGGGTGCGTTTGCCCAAAACCAGGGTGCAGCAGTAGGTGGCGGCGCGGGTACCGGTGGCGGCGGCGCAGGAGCCGGAACGGGAGCAGGAGCTGGTGCCGGGGCATCGGGTGCTGGTGCTGGCGCTGGCGCAGGAGGAGCCGCTGCCGGGGCAGCAGCAGGAGGATTAGCGTTTGCCGGTATCGGCATCGGGACAATTGCTATTGGAGCCCTTGCGCTTGCAGCGATGGTGGCCGCATTGGCCGTTTCAGCCTCGAAGAGTGATAATCCAACAACCACAAGCCATACAACAACTTCAAATCACTAAGAATCCTCGGCAAGAGAAAAAGAAAGGGGCGCCATCTTGTAGTACTTATTATAAAGGATGGGTCAGCCCCCGGGGCTGAGAGGTTCATAAAACTGCACACCATTTCTTCATCACAAAACATTGCTAAAAAAGGGCGTTTTTCAAAGGTCTTCCCATGGGTTTTAGGGTGTCATGAATTCACGTTTTAATACATTTATTATCGTTTTGCTGGCGGCTGTCCTGCTAGGGACCAGCGCTGTTTGTCTCAGGTTGCTCCCCGCAGCAGCGCAGTCGCAGTCTCCGTCGTTAAGTCCGGCGGCGGAAGAGGTTCTCACCGCGGCCGAATCCGTCTTCAAGTCCATGAAGGCCAAGGATTATCCAGCGCTCTGGCAGGGCCTGACGCTGGAAACACAACAAGAGATCCTGGCGAGTGTCAGGAAGGCCGAAAAGAAGGCGGGTCGCGAATATACGGTGGAGCAGCTCACTCAGGACTTCGCATCCGGAGGTCCCCAGGCGCAGGCATACTGGGATGCCTACTTGTTTGTCTTTAACCCCGACATGGTTCTGGAAGATTCGAAATGGTCTATGGGCGCCATCGAGAAGAACGTCGCCGCCGTCATTGTGCAGTATAAGAAGTCCGATAAACCCGCCATTATTATCTTGAAGAAGGAAGGAGGCGCCTGGAAGCTCGGTCTCGACGAAACCTTCGGCGCCCGCAAATGGATCCCCTAAAATAGAACCGTCCCCATTTTACGCTCATGTCAAAAAAACCTCCCGATAAAAAACTGCGGATGGCCTTTTTCTGCCGGCACTGCGGCCATGATTCTGCGAAATGGCTTGGTAAGTGCCCCGGTTGTGGGGAGTGGAACTCCTTTGTCGAGGAAGAGATCAGCGAGACCCAGGGGGTGCCCGGACGGGTGTCCTTTTCATTTCAGGAGGCCCCGCAGCCCATCGACGCCATCGAAGCGGACGAGCGGGATCGGGTCCAGACGGGGATCGCGGAGATGGACAGGGTTCTGGGGGGCGGGCTGGTGGCCGGATCGGCGATTCTTGTCGGCGGCGACCCCGGCATCGGCAAGTCCACGCTCCTGCTCCAGCTTCTTCAGCATCTGGCGGCGCAGGGGAGAAAAGTCCTCTATATCTCCGGCGAGGAATCGGTCCGGCAGATCAAACTCCGGGGGAAACGCGTCGGCGCTGATTCACCCAATCTTCTCGTCTTGGTGGAGATCGATCTGGACAGTATGATCCGTCATATTGAGGCGATCAAGCCCCAGGCGGTGGTCATAGATTCCATCCAGACGGTATGTTCACCGGCCCTTGCTTCCGCCCCCGGAAGCGTCGGCCAGGTCCGGGAGTGCTCTGAACGGCTGATTATTTTAGCCAAAAAGACAGGAATTCCCGTCTTTCTTGTCGGTCATGTGACCAAGGACGGCGCCATTGCGGGGCCGAAGGTCCTGGAACACATGGTGGATACGGTCCTCTATTTCGAGGGAGATGGAGGGCATGCCTTCCGCATCATCCGGGGGATCAAGAACCGCTTCGGACCGACGAACGAAATCGGCGTCTTTGAGATGCGGGGCGACGGCCTCAAGGAGGTGACCAACCCTTCGGCTTTTTTCCTGGCTGAGCGGCCCAAGCAGGCGGCGGGCTCCGTGGTTGTCCCCAGTATGGAAGGGACGCGTCCCATCCTCATCGAGATCCAATCCCTGGTGATTCCGACCAATTTCGGAATGCCGAGGCGGACGGCGATCGGCGTGGACGGAAACCGGGTTTCCCTGCTGGTGGCGGTTCTGGACAAGATCTGCGGCCTCCATCTGAGCAGCCACGATATCTTCATCAACGTGGCAGGGGGAGTAAAGGTCAGCGAACCGGCGATCGATCTGGGGATCGTGTCTTCCCTGGCGTCGAGCTTTCTGGACCGGCCGGTGGACCCGGCGACAGCGGTCTGCGGGGAAGTAGGTCTGGCTGGAGAGATCCGGGGGATCAGCCGCGCCGACATCCGCATTCGCGAGGCTGCGCGTATGGGCTTTTCCCGCTGCATCCTTCCCCGCCTGTCCCAATCCGAACCACCGCCGGAAAAGGTAAAGAATATGACTGTCATCCCCGTTCGCAGCCTGAGGGAACTCCTCGCCCACCTCTTTTGACGGCTTCGTAAAAAGCCCGGATGCGGCGTTGCGCTGCATCCCTCGCCACTGCGGCGTACACAAAAGTACGCCTCATGACTCAGTATTTGCGCGCCTTGCTTGCGAATCTTTTTACGAAGCCGTCGCTAAAGGCCCATGAAGCGGGCGGCGATGCTCTTCATGATTTCGTTTGTGCCGGCGAAGATGCGCATGACCCGCGTGTCCCGCCAGGCCCGGGCGATGGGGTATTCCTCGCAGTAGCCGTAGCCGCCGAAAAGCTGGACGCCCCGATCGGCGACGCGACAGGCCATGTCCGTCGTCCAGTATTTCGCCATCGACACCTCGACGACGATGTTCCGGCCCTCCATGTGATCCATGATCAGCTTATCCAGGAACGTCCTGCCTAACTTTACCTCCGTCGCCATCTCGACGAGTTCGAACTGGGTGTGCTGGAACTTGGAGATGGGCCGCCCGAAGGCCGTCCGTTCCTTGCAGTACCGGATCGTAATCTCCAGGATCAGTTCCGCCGACGCCACGGCGGCAATGGCGCAGACCAGACGTTCCTGCTGAAGTTTCAGCATGAGTTTCAGGAATCCCGTCCCCTTATCCCCTATGCGGTTAGCTTTCGGTATCCGGCAATCGGTGAAGAAAAGCTCTGCCGTATCCTGGCTATGCCAGCCCACCTTCTTTATTTTCTTTCCCTTTTCGAATCCCTTCGTTCCTGCTCCGACGAGAAACAGATCCACCGCGGTGTGAGGGTTCTTCTCCGCCGGGTCCTTGGCGGCCAAGATAAGGAGATCGCAATTGATGCCGTTGCTGATGAAGGTCTTCTGGCCATTGATGATGAATTGATCAGCGTCGTCCGTGCACGCAACGGCGGTGGTGCGCATGGCGGCCAAGTCGCTCCCCGCGTTGGGCTCGGTCATGGCGATGGCCGTGATGATGTCGCCGGAGACGCAGCGGGGGAGATATTTGCGCTTCTGCTCTTCCGAGGCGAAAGCGACAATGTAGGGGACGACGATATCGCTGTGGAGGGAGGCGGCGAGGCCGGAGTGGTTGGTCCGGACCATTTCTTCGATGGCAATGACGGAGTAGAGAAAATCCACCCCCAGGCCGCCGTATTCCTCGGGGACGCCCATGCAGAGAAACCCCTGCTCTCCCATGCCCTTCCAGGCGCTTCGGGGGACGATGCCCGCCTCTTCCCATTCCTCGACGTGAGGAATGACTTCCTTCTCGAGATATTTCCTAAGGGAATTCCTGAATATCCGATGTTCTTCCGAGTAGTTGATTATCTCCATCTGTTCCTCCTATTAAATAGAACAGTCCCCATTTATCTCAACGGGGTAAATGCTGCCCTCATCATCATAAAAAGTAAGCAATCTCGACCGTTCCCAGAGCTGTTCGTCCATTTCGCAGTAGAACGCCTTGATGTCCCCGGGACGGATCTCCTGGTTGCCGGCGGGCATCAGGGTGGCGATGCGCCGGATGCCGCCGTCCTCGTCCTCCAGATCGAAATAGGAGGGTATGATGACGGGAAGTTTGCGCCGATTTTCTACCTGTATCTCAAGATTCTGGTCAAACAGGCGCAGGCAGCAACCCGTTTTGAAGTTAAAAACGTCTTCAACAGCCGAATTCATGATAACGCGGATGCGAACCGTCTCCAATTTATTTATCGCCCCCCAAGATGGTGATCGCGCAGACGTTCTGATGGGGGAAGCCGCCCAGGTTGTGGGTCAGGCCGTAACGGGGATTGGCGAGCTGGCGTTCCCCGGCCCGTCCGGAGAGCTGCAGATACATCTCGTAGATCATTCGCAGGCCCGAGGCCCCGATGGGGTGTCCGAAACACTTGAGCCCCCCGTCTATCTGGGCCGGGATCTTGCCGTCCCGGTCATAGAAGCCGTCGAGGACATCCCGCCAGGCCTTGCCTCGCTCCGAGATGTGGAGATCCTCGTAGGTCACCAGTTCTGTGATGGAGAAGCAATCGTGAAGTTCGAGCATGCTTACCTCTTCCCGGGGGTTGGTGATCCCCGCCTCCTTATAGGCCGCGAGGCTGCACTTGCCCGCCGTGTAAAAGTTGTCGCCCTGCCATTCGTTGAATGACCCCTCGTAGCCGCTACTCACGGACAACTGGATGGCCTTGACGCTGACGAGATCTTTCTTTCCCAACTGCCGGGCTATTTCCGGCGTTGTGACGATGGCACAGGCCGACCCGTCGCTCACCCCGCAGCAGTCGAAGAGTCCCAGGGGATAGGCGATGATGGGTGACGCCAGAATCTGGTCGATGGTAACGGGTCGCCGCAGATGAGCCTTGGGGTTCAGGGCGCCGTTGGCGTGGCTCTTTGCGGAGACGTGGGCAAGTGACCGCTTCAGATCCTTGTCGGCGATCCCGTGGTTGGCCGCATAGGCCGTAGCGATCTGGGCGAAAAGGCCCGGGGCCGAGGCGTTGGGGAACCACTGCCAGAAAAGGGAGCCGAAGCCGGAGCCGGGGTTGGGCAGGCCGCCGTAACCCGTATCTTTCAGTTTTTCCACTCCCATGGCCAGACAGATGTCATACGCCCCGGAGGCGACGCCGTAAACTGCCCCCCGGAAGGCCTCTGTCCCCGTAGCGCAGTAGTTTTCCACCCGGGTAATGCCGATGTGGGGGAGCCGTAACGCCACGCCCATGGGGGCGGCGCACTTCCCCATCCCCACTTCCTCCAGACAGTGGCCAAGCCAGGCCGCCTGGATGTCCTTCCTTTCAATTCCCGCATCGGCCAGGCATTCCTGAAACGCCTCGACCATCAGTTCCTCTGCCCCCATGTCCCAGCGTTCGCCGAAGCGGGTGCATCCCATTCCGAGAATGGCTACCTTATCCTTAATTCCTGTTGCCATCATTTCACCTCCTTGCCTGCGGCGACTTCTGCACCTGCCGGCTGCGGCTGGGGGATCGCCTTCCAGAAATAGCCGGCAAAGCCCCGCTCGTTGTCCGTGAAGCGTCGTCGGAAGGCCATCTTTACGGGGAGACCGACCCGGACCTCCTGGGCGTCGCAATCCGTGAAGTCGGCCAGGAAACGGCCGCCGCCCGCGAACTGGACGGTTCCGTAAACCGCCGGTGGATCCACGGAGACGGCCAGCAGATCCCCGGTAAAGGAAAGAATCTGTGCCGGGACATCGGCAAATTCATAGTCGTCCTGGGACTGGTAGGCGCAGCAGGCGGGATTGACGCAGTAGTCTTGCTTCGGAAACTGGGGAGTTTCGCAGGAGCGGCACTTGCCACCGACAAGACCTGTGAGCATCCGCCGATTCCGCCACAGGGCGGTCATGGCTGTCTGGGTGGGGGCCTCAGCCCGGATGCCCATCTCCGGCTGGATCAAGTCGCGAAATTTCAGGAACTTCATGTAGTTGTCAGTGGTCCGCTTGTCGGCGATAGAACCCTGAAAGCCCCGCCGGGGGGGCAGTTTCGTGATGTTCTCCGTCACCCGGAAGGCGAGGGCGTCGCAGCCCTGACCGAACCCGGCCACGACAATCAGTTCCCCCGGTTTTGCCGTTTCCAGGGCCGCCGTCAGCATGAGCAAAGGATGAGCCGCCCCCGTCTCACCACAGATGTCGTGCATTGTGTCCATAACCTGTGTTGGTGCGGCCCCAAGGCCCTTGGCGATGGTCCGGTGCTCCGCCTTGAAGAGGCAGGGGAAGACCAGCTTGCCAACATCCTGCATTGTGAGGTCGAGCTTCTTCAACAGCCCCTGGACGGCCTGGGGGATGAATTTGGCGTAGCCTTCCTCCCTGACCCACCTCTCCTCCCACATATAGTCGTAATGACGGTCGGCGCCGCGATAGTGATCCACAAAGTCATGGGTGACGGAATAGGACCCCAGAAATTCAGCGATGACATCCTCATCCCCTAAAAGCAAGGAAGCCGCCCCGTCGCCGAACCACATCTCGTAGAAATAGGCGGGCTTCGTCAGCCGCTTATCCGTCGCCGTAAGGAGGACCTGTTTGCGGCTTCCCGCCCGGACGGCGTCGAGGGCGGCGATCAGGCCCGTTGTTCCCGCCCGCTGCGACGAGGTGATATCAGCGGTGAGGATGTCGTCCCGGAGGTTCAGGGCGGTTGTCATGATGCCGGCGTTCTGGCGGTCGGCGAAAGGCAGGGTCGTCGAGCAGAGATAAGCCGCGTCCACCGCCCTTTTGTCCATTCCTGTCAGGCAGTCCCGGGCTGCGGCGACGGCCATTGTCAGGCTGTCCTCGTCAAAATTGCACATAGAGCGCTCCCCCTGGGCGACCATGATCAGGGCCGGGGCAAACCACCCCATAGCCTGGTAGATGGCCAGCCGGTTCAGGCGAAGACGCGGAATATAGGCGCCGTAAGCAGTTATACCTGACATTGGATAAACCTCCTAATAATTAGAGACAGAGTCCCTATTATTTAAAATCAAATCACACTCACAATAAATGGGAACGGTTCAATTTTTTTGCCACCCATCCCCACCCCAACCCTCCCCTTGAAGGGGAGGGGGAATTATATTTATTTGAGTTTAAAGAGCTTTTCGATCAATTGCGATTTTATGAGATCGCCGCCGATCTTTATCTTTCCCGAGGTGTAGGCCTGCATGGCCGAGAGTTTGCCGCCCATCATCTCCAGAAAATCGGCGGCGGCCATGGTGATGGTCGTCGTCGGGGCGGCATGTTTGCCCGTCTCGATCCTGCATGCCCCGTCCTTGATCTCGACCAGCCAGTCCCCGCCCCCGTCGCCGGTGATGTGGAACTGGAAGACGACGCTGACCCCGGCGGCCTTCTCGGTGTTGAAGGACTTCCCCATGGCAGCGAAGATTCCCGCAGCGGAAGGCGTCGCTGCTGCTTTTGCCGACTGATTATCTGCGGCTGGGGCCTCCTTCCCCGGCGCGAAGGCGTTAAGGAGGTCCGTCACCTGATCCATGAGCTGGAAATACTCCTTGGCCCCGTTCATGGTGCGGATCTTTTCCCAGTTGGCGGCGATATCCTCCACGGCGGGGACCTTCGTGCCGTCGCCGATGACGATCCCCGGCCCGGTCAGAATGGCGGCACGATTGTAATAGCCCATGCCGGCGTTGTAGATGCTTCCCGTGTCGCTACACGCCTCGGAGCAGAGGTAGAGGACGATGGGGGCGACAAAATCCGGTTTTAGTTTTCCAAAGATGTCGGGGGGGAGGACGTCTTCCGTGAGTCGTGAGGCGGCGATGGGAGCCACTGTATTAACCTTGATATTGTACTTCTGCCCTTCCTGTTTAAGGGTGTTCATGAAACCCACGAGCCCGAGCTTTGCCGAGGAGTAGTTGGTTTGGCCGAAGTTGCCGTATAGCCCCGCCGCCGAGGTGGTCATGATGATGCGGCCGTAGCCGTTGTCCCGCATGACCTGGAAGGCGGGCTTGGTGACGTGGTAGGCCCCGTTCAGATGGACGTCCATGACGGCTCGCCAGTTCTCCGGTTCCATCTTGAGGATGCCCTTGTCCCGCAGGATTCCCGCGTTATTGATGAGGATATCCACCCTTCCGAAGGCAGCGAGGGCGGTCTTAACGATCCCTTCCCCCCCCTCCGGGGTGGCGACGTTGTCGTAGTTGGCGACGGCTTCACCCCCCATTGACTTGATTTCCGCGACGACTCTGTCGGCGGGGGAGCTCGATCCGTCTCCCGCCCCGTCTCGGGCTCCGCCGAAGTCGTTGATGACGAGCTTAGCCCCCCGTTTGGCCAGTTCGAGGGCATATACCCGGCCCAGTCCTCCTCCGGCCCCCGTCACCACCGCCACCCGGCCGTCGTAAAGGATCTTGTCCTGATCCGCTGGTACAGGGCCGTATTCGAAGATGCCATTGTCAATGACTACGTCGCCGGTTTTGGCGTTGAGGGTCCGCCATATGGCCTTCCCCTCCCCGTCTTTCCAGATCAGCGTTTTGATTGGTTCACCGGGATAAAGGGTCTTCGAGAAGCGGCAGGCAAAGCGCCGGACGAGCTCGGGCTGCCCCGGGGTCAGCTTCGACATCAGGGCGCGACAGGCGAAGCCGTAGGTGCACAGGCCGTGCATGATGGGCTTCTCGAAGCCCACTTTGCGGGCAAAATCGGGATCGACATGGAGCTGAAAGATGTCCCCGGAGAGGCGGTAAATCAGCGGTTGTTCCGGCGATGGGTGCGCCTCGACGACAAAATCAGGTGCTCGCTCCGGATAGATAAACGGTGTGGCGGCGCCCTCCTCGCCTCCGAAGTTGCCGTCGAGGCGGCTGAAGATGGTAATAATATTCTTGAAGAGCTTCTTGCCGCCGGCGTCGCAGGTGTCTCCCTCGGCGATGACGATAGCCCCTTTGTCCTTTTTGTCGTAGTAGCGGGTGACGGCCCCTTCCGTCGTCAGGGTTCCCGCAGTGGGAATGGGGCGATAGAAGATGATGTCCTGCTCGCCGTGGAGGATGCCGGCCAGATTGACGTTGGAGGCCCCGGCCACGTGCCAGAAAAAATCGAAGATGCTGGCGACGGAAAAACTCGGTATAACCTTGAGATTCTTTTCGTAAACATAATCCAGTTCGTCAAAACCGGCTCCCACTCCGAGGGCATAGAGGACCGCGTCCTTCCAGTCGTAGGTCTTGGTGACGGGTCCTATCTTCCTGCCGATTGCTTCCAAATTGATCGCCATGATTATTACCTCCTGTTAATATTTCTTGAAAATGTCATGTCAAAATTCGTCTATGTTTCTCCTTCTCTCTGGACAAATGCGGGAATTAAAACAAACTTCAGCGTTTCTTTCACGGTCTTGATGTATTCCTCCCGCTCCAGGTTAACCATGGGGCGGAAGAAGTTCTCTCCGGAGATGAAGTTATGGATGGCGTTCATTACGGCGAGAACCTCCAGCATGGCCCGGGGCGGCGTGTGATGGGGGGAGTTCCTGGTCAGCCCCATGGAACGGGCGATATCTGCTGTGAATTCGGGAACCCGCAGATCGACATTGTCCCGTGTTTTGGCGATATAGCGGAAGAGCATGATATTGGAGATTTCGGGGCGGGCGAAGAAATAATCCGTCATAGTGTCAATGGCGATGGCCATGCGCTCGCTCAACGGCAGGCCATGAATGATTTTTTCGACGTCGATGAGTTTCTGGCCGAGGTCCTTGTTGATGTCGAGGATTACCGCCTCGTAGAGATCCTTCTTTTCTCCCCAGTGGTAGTGGAGGGTTGAGATGTCGATGCCGACCTCCTGGGCGATCATCCGCGTGGTCGTTCCGTGAAAGCCGTATTCGCCGAAAATACGGCAGGCGACCGCCAGGATGCGCGCCTTCATTGATTCGGGGTCTTTATGGGCTTTTTCGAGAGGTGTAGCCATCGGTATGTTCCACTGTTTGCTTCCATCAAATGATGGAAAGAATAAATGCTATCGCTGTTTTTGTCAAGGATAAAATGACAGGCAAAAGGGCATTTTCGGTCTTGCCCTCCGCAGGGGAATCGCATATACAAAACAGCATGTTTCATTATTGAGGGAAGGTGTAAGTGAACCCGGAGCATGCCTGGCGCAAATTCAGTGATTTAAAGGAAACGATACAAGGTATCGGTAAAGCGGCGATCGCCTTCTCCGGCGGCGTGGACAGCCTTTTGCTGCTGACCGCAGCTCATGATAATGGCAGTAGGCAAGTAATCGCCGTCACTATCGATTCCTCGTTTTTTCCCCGGCAGGAATTGCATATGGCAGTACAGCTTGCGTCATCGCTGACCCTGGAGCATCTGATCATAGAAAAAAAAGGATTTTCCGACCCGCGCATTCTCAATAACCCCCGGGAACGCTGTTATTATTGCAAGAAGGAACTCTTCACGGAGATAAAAGACAAAGTGTTTGCCGCCTATGGGACTACGTGCATCCTCGACGGGACGAATCATGATGATTTATCTACAGATCGTCCCGGGATGAGGGCACTTAGTGAATTGGACGTTCTTTCCCCCCTCCGGGATATCGGGTTTACGAAGGACGAGGTCCGCTTCGTTCTGGCTTCAAAAGGAGTACCCGCCTGGAATAAGCCTCCGTCTTCCTGTCTTGCCACCCGCATTCCTCATGGGCAAGAAATAACGCCGGGCAAATTGGCTATGATAGAGGCTGCCGAAGATTATCTGCTGGCAAAAGGATTCCGGCAGGTTCGGGTAAGGCATCATGGGGAGGTGGCACGAATTGAGGTTACTCCTGAAGAACGGGCGGCGTTTTTTGAGGGGAGTCTCATGGACGACGTCGCTAGAGAGCTGAAAGGCATCGGATACAAGTATGTTTCCCTCGATCTCGAAGGGTACAAAACGGACCGACAACGGGGAGTGGGGCTTTGAAAAAAGAAGAATTGCTGCAAATCCTCGAAGAAGTCAGGTCAGGGCGCCTCAAAGTTACCGATGCGGCGGAAAAATTCGGAGGCCTGCCCTTCCAGGATATTCACTATGCCAAAATCGATCATCAACGCGAAATAAGACGAGGATTTCCGGAGATCATTTTTTGCGCCGGCAAGACGGTTGATCAACTGCTGGGCATTGCCTGCGGGATCTGGGAAAGAGGATCTTCCGTGCTTGGCACGAGGTGCACTCGCGAGCAGTTCCGGGCATTGACGGGGCAGTTTGCCGGCGCCCAGTATTTCGAGGAGGCCAGAATCTTCTTTATAGACCAGGGAACGTTTCCTAAATGTTCGAAAAAAATAGTTGTCGTCACGGCTGGGACCACGGATATTCCGGTCGCGGAAGAAGCCGCTGTCACGGCCGAATGCTTGGGAATAGGGGCGGATAGAATTTATGATGTCGGCATCGCGGGTATCCACCGTCTTTTCGCTAATCTCGAAAGGATTAACGGCGCGTCGGTAATAATAGCCGTTGCCGGCATGGAGGGAGCCCTCCCCAGTGTCGTCGCGGGCCTGACGGACAAGCCCGTAATCGCCGTTCCTACGAGCGTCGGCTACGGAGCTAATTTTCATGGCCTCTCCGCCCTCTTGGCGATGCTCAACAGTTGCACCGGCGGGATCGGCGTGGTAAACATCGACAATGGCTTCGGGGCCGCATATCTGGCAGCCCTGATCATCAGGCAGATAGAATAGGCAATAGACAGCGGGTACCAGGTGAGGGGCCATAGGTGGATGGAAAAGTGAATTCGGACGGGCAAAAAATCCTCTATTTCGACTGTTTCTCTGGAATCAGCGGGGATATGGCCGTGGCGGCCCTGCTGGATCTGGGCATTGACGTCGATTTCTTCCGGCAGGAGCTTCGGAAGCTCAACCTTCATGAATATGAAATCGATATTCGGGAAACTGTCAAGAATGGTATCCGGAGCAAACAGTTTATCGTGAATTGCCGGGAGGATCACCACGGGCATCGAAACCTTGTTGATATTTATGCCATTATTGACGCCAGCGGTCTGGGAGAAGATACTCGGGCCTTGAGCAGGAAGATATTCTTTCTCCTTGCGGAGGCGGAGGCCACCGTGCATGGGACAGGCATCGATGAGGTTCATTTCCATGAAATCGGGGCCGTGGATTCCATCGTGGATATTGTGAGCTTTGCCGTCTGTCTCCAACTGCTTAGACCGGACCGGGTATTGTCGTCGCCGGTGAACCTCGGGAGCGGCTTTGTCCGCTGTGCTCACGGGCTTCTTCCCGTGCCGGCCCCCGCGGTTGCTGAACTTGCCCGAGGCATACCCGTTTATTCCAGTGTCACACCGGCCCGAGAGCTGGCCACGCCCACGGGGATGGCTATATTAAAGGCCGTTTGTGAAGGTTACCTGCCCCTCCCGGAAATCATTCCCGAACGGGTGGGCTACGGTGCCGGGCAGAGGGACAGCGAGCTGCCGAATGTCCTGCGGGTCATCTCTGGTGCGCTCCCGGAAGTGGTGGAGGTGGTCATTCTCGAAACCAATATTGACGACATGAATCCCGAACTTTATGGTTATGTTTTTGACAAACTACTGGCCGTGGGCGCCCTCGATGTCTATCTGACCAATATTATGATGAAGAAAAATCGGCCGGGACAGAAACTTTCCGTGATCTGTCTTAAGAAAGATGAGCAGATAATAGAAGATATCCTGTTCCGGGAGACCTCGACCATCGGTCTGAGGAAAACCGCCTTTCACAGAAAGAAACTGGACAGAAGAATTATTAAAATGGCCACTCCCTATGGAGACATCAGTGTGAAGGTTGCATACAAGGACGGGGGAATATTAAAATGCAGCCCTGAGTATGAAGACTGTAAAGAAGCAGCGGTGAGATCGGGAAAACCACTGCGGGAAATTTACGAAGAAGCCGTCCATCTGGCGGGACGTCTGCATAGAAAAGAAAGAGGAGGTTGAACATGCATATACCGGGTCACATGCTTGTGGAGCAGGTAGAAGTGGTAACGTCCATCGTTGCCATGACAGGAGTCGGGGCAGCCGTTTATTCCGCCCTGAGAGATGAGAAGAAACCAGCGCGGCTGGATTTTGTAAAGACCGTGGTCATCATCTTCGTCTTGCAGATGCTTAATTTTCCCGTCCAGGAGGGGACGTCGGGGCATTTTCTCGGAGGGGTCCTGGCGGCATCGCTCTTGGGAACCAGTTTTGGGATTCTGGCCATGGGGCTCGTTATTACGGTGCAGACCCTGGTCTTCGGAGATGGCGGGATCACGGCGCTGGGGGCAAATCTTTTCAATATGGCTATTATTGGCGCCGGGACCTATGGCGTCGTCATCAGGTGTCTCAAACCGGGCCTCATCGCTACCGGTGTGGCTGCGTGGATTTCCGTGGTCGCGGCCTCTTTCGCCTGTGGCCTGGAACTCGTGCTTTCTGTTGCCGGGGGCTATCCGGCGCCGCTCCTGGCCATGGTCGCCGTCCACTCCCTCACCGGAGTTGGCGAAGCAGTTACTACTCTGGGCATCTTGAAGGCCTTGACATGGGAAGACCGCAGCCCGGCCGCTTCCTTTGGAGGTATGGGAAGAGGTTATGTCGTCTCCCTTTTCCTGGTGATCGGCGGAATGCTGCTGGCCCCCTTCGCCAGCCCGCTGCCCGATGGCCTGGAATGGGTAGCCCAGCGATACAGGCTTCTCCACGAAAGCATGCCCTATTTTGCCGCCCCGCTGCACGACTACAAGGCGTCGTTTATCGGTCATGAGTATTTATCATCGGTAATCGCCGCCCTTTTGGGGGTAATAATATTATCGTCAGTTTCGCTTGCCGCGATGACCGGCCTGGGTCGGAAGAGAAATAAATCATAAACCCGCAAGCGGTTTTCCGTAGGCATTTTGGTAATTCCGACTGGTTAATTGGGAGAGGCAATATGTTTCAAGAGACAGCAGGACAATGGATCGATGAGCTCGATAAGGAAGGCAAATTAGCGAATCTGGACGCGGAGGGCAGAAAGGCTCTGGTTCGGGATTATGCAACCCGGATCGAGGAATTCTTTGTCACCGAGGTGACGAGACAACTGGAACCTATGGGGAAAGTGGCGGATTTCGAACGGATGCTCATTTGGGACACCCAGTACACCAACAAATTTCTCAACCAGACCATTCCGGGCTATCCATCCTTCAAGATGGAGATCCTGGAGAGGGCTCGTAAAACGATCCTCGGCTAATGAAAGTCATTTTTCTGGGTACCAACGGCTGGTATGACACGGCCACGGGCAACACGATCTGCACCCTTCTGAAGACGGCGGATTGTGATATTCTCCTCGACGCGGGCAATGGTCTCGCCAAGGCCGACCAATATGGTGTGGGGGAAAATGGCCGACCTGTCTATCTCTTCCTGAGCCACTTCCACCTCGATCATGTCGTGGGGCTCCACACCCTGGCAAAATTTTCCTTTCCCGGCGGGCTGACCATCTGCGGTCCCGAAGGCTCCCGGTCAATCCTGCATGCCCTCGTCAATCAGCCTTTCACGCTGGCCCTGGGAGATCTTCCTTATCCCGTCAAGATCCTGGAGTTGCCTGCCGAGCTCGCACAACTTCCCTTTCAAGTGGCAGCCCGGCCCCTCCTCCATGCTTCTCTCACCCTGGGATATCGGATCGAACTGGAGAACCAGGTCATCGGCTATTGCCCCGACACCGGATACTGTGAGAATGCCGTGCGCCTGTCCCGGGAGGCGGACCTGGTAATTGCCGAATGCGCCTATCAGAGCGGCCAGGGCAGTGACGACTGGCCCCATCTGAATCCGGAGACGGCGGCCCAAATCGCAAAAGAGGCCAATGCCAAGCGCCTGGCCCTCGTCCATTTCGATGCCCGGATCTATCCCACCCTGGACCTGCGGCAGGTTGCCGAGGGTGACGCCCGGGTCATCTTCCCTAACACCGCTGCCACAGTTGATGGAATGGAAATAGAAATATAGACTCCTTCCCCTTCAAGGGGGAGACTGGGGACGGGGTTGTGTGAGGGAGCATTATTACTTGATTTTTCTGATATCCGTTTCCTTCCCCACGATTACCATCACCTCCCCGTCCTTGAAGACAAAACCGGCCTGAGGGATCATGTGGACCCGGTCCAACAGGACATCCCGGATGGCGATTACCTCGATGTGGTACTTGTTCCGTAATTGTAACTCAGCGATGGTCTTGCCGAAAAAGCTGTCCGGAGGGGCCATTTCAAAGATCATGTAGCCGTCGGAAAGGGGTAGATAGTCGAGAACATTCGGGGAGATGATACTCTTGGCAACCTTGCCGGCGATTTCCTTTTCGGGGATGATAACCTCCGTGGCGCCGACTTTTTCAAGGATTAGTTTGTGTTCTTCATTGGGGGCTTTGACGATAATGTTTTTGACCTTCATCTGTTTCATGTGCAGGGTAATCAGGGTGCTTGCGGCCAGGTCCTCGCCGAAGGAAATGACGACGGTGTCATCTTCCTGGACGCCAATCATCTCCATGACCTCATTGTCAGTGCCATCGGCGACGATGGCCTTGGTGGAAAAATCTTTGACCTTCTGTACGGCGTCCTTCTTTTTATCTATGGCATAAACCTCGAAGCCACCTTCATAAAGCTCCCGGACGATATTGACGCCGAAGATTCCCAAACCGATGACGATAACCCTTTGCATTGTGTTACTCCTTTTTATCCCACCATGACCTGTTCTTCGGCGTAGGTGATTCCCTTCTTCGGGGCGCTCCAGGCAAACGCCAGGGTCAGGGGGCCCACCCGTCCGGCAAACATTATCAAGGTGATGGCTAACTTCTGAAGGTCATTCATGTTTGCCGTAATCCCCATGGAAAGACCCACGGTTCCAAAGGCCGATACGGTTTCAAACAGGTACTCTACGAAGAAATGGCGGCTCTGTAGAGGAGCCTCGGCGCCGCCGGTGAATAAAAGGAGGATGGAGGTAATCAGGCAGACGGAAAAGGCCGAGGCAATAGTGATGGAGATGGTCCGGCTGAGGATTTCCTTTGGTATGGTCCGGTTAAACATGTTGACCTCATCCTGGCCTTTGATTCGGTTCCAGATCATGAAAACCAGCAAAGCGAAGCTGGTCGTCTTGATACCGCCCCCGGTCGAACCGGGAGAGGCCCCGATGAACATGAGAATAATCAGAATGAGAATCGTGGCGTTGGTGAGCTGGCCGATATCCACGGTATTGAAACCGCTGGTCCGGGCGGAAACGGAGTGGAAGCAGGAGGCGAGGAACGATGTCTGGAAGGAGGCTTCCCGGAACAGGGAGTTCATCTCGAATAAGTAGAAGCATGCCGCCCCGCCGACAATGAGTATCCCTGTCGTGATAAGAACAATCCGGGAGTGAATGGAGAGCTTCTTGATCCTGCCCCGGGTGAGAGCGGCCACTTCGTACTGGACAATGAAGCCGATGCCCCCCAGGATGATGAGGCCCATGATCGTCAGATTGACTGTCCAGTCGTCCCGGTAATTAACGAGGTTGTTGGAAAACAGGGAGTAACCGCAGTTGTTGAAGGCGGAGACGGCGTGGTAGATCGCCTGGTAGAGAGCGTGCCCCGCCGGCAAATCGAAGGAGAAGCGAATGAAGAGCAAGAGAGAGCCCAGCCCCTCGATTATGAAGGTTGAAAGAAGGACCCACTTCATGATGGGCAGAAAGTCCCGCCGGGGCGTATGGAGAAAAGTAGATTGGACAATTTCCCGCTCCTTGAAGGATATCCCCCGGCCCATCATCCCGAAGAAGACCACCGAGAAGGTAATGATGCCCAACCCGCCGATCTGAAATAGGATCAGACTTATAATCTGGCCGGTGAAGGAGAGGTCCCTGCCCATGTCGATTGTGGCCAGGCCCGTCACGCAGACCGCCGAAGTTGATGTAAACAGGGCGTCGATAAAGGTAATCTGACCCTTGCCGGCGGAAAACGGGAGCCACAAAAGCAGTGTCCCCAGGAGGATTACCCCGGCAAAACTGAGGATAAATATCCGCGTCGGGGTGAACAGGGGAGAGATGAGAATTTTCAAGCGGGTCAACAAGTCCATGGTAGTTATCCGCTGCCGGGTAATGGTGGTTTTCCCATGTTCAAGGAAGCGGCCCCGGGGCGGATTTTTTCTGTAGGATAAGATGGAAGAAAAGGATAAAGGCGCCGACGGAAATAGCCGAATCAGCGACATTAAAGGCTGGCCAGTGGGTTGTGCCGAGATAGACATCGAGAAAATCAATCACTTCTCCGAAGCGGACCCGGTCGATGAGATTTCCTATGGCCCCGGAGAGGATCATTCCCAGGGAGATCGTCAGGAGCTGGTCGCCGGCGGCATAGGTCCTCAGGTAATGGATGATGAGGCCGATGGCGGCGACGGTGACGCCGATGAAGAAGACATAGCGGAAGGTCGGCGATGCCCCGGCCAGAAAACCAAAGGCCGCCCCGGGATTCCGGATGTAGGTGATGTTGAAAAACCCCGGAAGGACAGGGATGGACTCGTGGAGGGCCATACCCGTGTGGATGACGTATTTCGTTGCCTGGTCCAGGATGAGCAGTATCACCACGGTCGCTAAGAAGATTAAATTCTTTTTTGTCATAAATTACAAGATTATAAATTGAAACATGTTGATAACTTTATATTTTCCCCTCCCCTTCAAGGGGAGGGAGATGAAAGAAAAACGGGATCGAACATTTCGATTACTACTTCAAATTGGGAAGACACCGTCCGCAGATTGTGGGGTGTTCCGGGTCTTTCCCCATATCCTCGCTGTAGATCCAGCAGCGGTCGCATTTCTGGCCCCGGGCCTTGGTAACGCTAACGTACAGGCCCTCGATCTCCTTGCTTTCGTAGGGATCGGCGGTGAGGGCGCCTTTTTCCACCACATCCAGTTGTGAGACGATCTGGAGGGTCCGCAGATCTTCCCGGTGCCCCGCAACAAGCTCCTTTAGTTTCTCAGGTAAGGCGATGGCCACGGCGGCGTCGAGGGAATGACCGATAACCTTGTTCTTCCTCGCTGTTTCGATGGCCCGGGAGATTTCCCCCTTGACGTCGATGAGGGACCGCCATTTCTCGCCCAGGGCTTCATCCTGATAAGCCGGGTTGACTTCCGGAAACTGGGTGAGATGGATACTCGCCGGTTTTCCCGCATAGGCGGGCATGGCGCTCCAGACCTCCTCAGCGGTGAAGGTGAGGATCGGGGCCAGGAGACGCATCATCGTTTCGAGGATAATCTCCATCGCCGTCTGGGCGGAGCGGCGCTGCCGGGCTGCCGCCTTGGAAGTGTAGAGACGGTCCTTGAGGACGTCTAAGTAAAGGGCGCTCAGGTCCACGGTGCAGAAGTTGTAGAGGGTGTAATAGACCATGTGGAACTGATACTTGTCATAGGCCTCCCGAACCCGGCGGATGATCTCCTGGAGGCGGTTTAGGACCCAGCGGTCCATCTCTTCCATGTCCTCATAGGCCAGCCGGTCTTGGTCGGGATCGAAATCGGAGAGGTTGCCGAGGATGTAGCGACTTGTATTGCGGATCCGCCGGTAGGCCTCGACGAGGCGGGTGAGGATCTCCTTGGAGATGCGGATGTCGTCGGTGTAGTCTTCCGCCGCCACCCAGAGGCGCAGGATCTCGGCACCGTATTCGCTGATGATCTCTTCCGGTTCGATGACGTTGCCGACGGACTTGGACATCTTCTTGCCTTCGCCGTCGACGACGAAACCGTGGGTCAGGACGGTCTTGTAAGGGGCCCGCCCCCGGGTGCCCACGCATTCGAGGAGCGACGAATGGAACCAGCCCCGGTGCTGATCGCTTCCCTCAAGGTACATGTCCGCAGGGGAGCGATGGTCCGGACGGGTCTCCAGGACGGCGGCGTGGCTGACGCCGGAATCGAACCAGACGTCGAGGATGTTCGTTTCCTTCCGGAAGGTATGGCCTTCCTTGCAGATCGGGCAGATGGTTCCGGGGGGGAGCAGGTCCTTCGCCTCCCGCTCGAACCAGACATCCGCCCCATGTTCCCGAACCAGGGCGACGATGTGATCGAGGATCTCTTTTGTGAGCAATTCATGCTGGCATTCGTTGCAGTAGAATATGGTGATCGGGACTCCCCAGAGACGCTGGCGTGAGATGCACCAGTCGGGGCGGTTTTCCACCATGCCGTAGATCCGGTCCATCCCCCACGCGGGAATCCATTCCCCCTGGGAGATGGCTTCCAACGCCTTCTTCCGGAGGCTGTTCTTTTCCATGGAGATGAACCATTGCTCCGTGGAACGGAAGATAATGGGCTTCTTGCAGCGCCAGCAGTGGGGATAGGAATGGTCGATGTCCACGAGGCCCAGAAGCGCCCCGACCTCTTTGAGCTTGTTGTTGACAGGGTCGTTGGCGTCGAAGACGAACAGCCCGGCAAAGTCATCAACGTCTTTGGTAAAGCAACCGTCTTCATCGACAGGGGCGTAGTTGTCCAGCCCGTACTTCATGCCGATTTCATAATCCTCCTGGCCGTGGCCGGGGGCGATGTGGACGCAACCTGTACCTGCTTCGAGGGTAACGAAGGGGGCGAGGATGAGAACGCTTTCCCGGTCAATGAGGGGATGGCGGGTCTTGAGGCCTTCCATGACGGCGCCGGGGAACTCGTCGAGGATTTCGAAGGGCTTGCCCTGCCAGCCGAAGGCGTCGAGGCAGTAATCGAGAAGGTCTTTGGCTAAAATCAGGACCTCCCCTTCCACCTTGACGGCGACATAGAGAAATTCCTCGTGGAAGGCGATGGCCAGATTGGCGGGAATCGTCCAGGGTGTCGTCGTCCAGATGACGACGCTCACTTTCTCTCCCGCCAATTTGGGCCGGACGGCGGCGATGTCGGAGATCATGGGGAACTTGACGTAGATGGACGGCGTCGTGTGGTCGCCGTACTCCACCTCCGCCTCGGCCAGGGCGGTTTTACAGGTGGCGCACCAGTAAACAGGCTTCTTGCCTTTATAGACGTCGCCGTTCAGGAAGAGCTTGCCGAATTCGGCGACGGTGACGGCCTCATAGTCGTAGGTCATGGTCAGGTAGGGGTTTTCCCATTCTCCGAAGACCCCGAGACGCTTGAACTGACCCCGCTGAAGATCCACGAATCGTTCCGCGTAGGCGCGGCAGAAGCGCCGCTTGTCGGCCTGGGAAATCTCATACTTCTTGTCCCCCAGTTCCTTGTCCACCTGATGTTCAATAGGGAGACCGTGACAGTCCCAGCCGGGGACGTAGATGCTGTCATAGCCGGACATGTTCTTGGCTTTGATGACCATGTCCTTGATAATCTTGTTCAGGGCGGTGCCGAGGTGGATGTTGCCGTTGGCGTAGGGGGGACCATCGTGGAGAATATAGACTTCCCGGCCTTTGGAGACCGCGCGGATCTGGTGGTAGATTTTCATTTCTTCCCATTTGGCAAGCGTCACCGGCTCCCGGGTGGCGAGATTGGCCTTCATGGGGAAATCGGTCTTGGGCAGGTTCAAGCTTTCTTTGTAATCCATGGCGCGCTCCTTCAATTCTCAAAAATTGTAGTCGGGAAGGCTATCATAGAAAATGATTGCTTTCAAGGAGAATGCAAAAGCCCCCTGGAAATGTTTCTCCAGGGGGCTCGGCTTTATATCTGTTGCTTAAGTTGTTTTATTACTTACTACATCATGCCGGGGTATCCGCCTCCGCCTCCTGGCATGGGGGGCATACCGCCGCCCTTCTCTTCTGGCTTCTCCGCGATCATGCACTGGGTCGTCAACATCAGGGATGCGACGGAAGCAGCGTTCTGAAGGGCGAAGCGGGTGACCTTCGTGGGGTCGATAACGCCGGCGGCGATCATGTCTTCATACTGATCCGTCCGGGCGTTGAAACCGTAAGACCCTTTCTTCTCCTTGACCTTCTCGACGACGACTGAGCCTTCCATGCCGGCGTTTGCGGCGATCATCTTCAGGGGCTCTTCGAGGGCCTTTTTGACGATATTGACGCCAACCTGCTGATCCCCTTCCAGTTTCAGCTTGTCCAGGGCGGGCAGGGTGCGGATGTAGGCGACGCCACCACCGGGAACAATACCTTCTTCAACGGCGGCGCGGGTTGCGTTCAGGGCGTCTTCGACGCGGGCCTTCTTTTCCTTCATTTCCGTCTCCGTTGCGGCGCCGACTTTAATAACGGCCACACCGCCGACGAGTTTCGCCAGACGTTCCTGAAGTTTTTCCCGATCATAGTCGGAGGTGGTTTCCTCGA
The DNA here is from genome assembly GCA_025355725.1 of Syntrophus sp. (in: bacteria). Lineage (GTDB taxonomy): Bacteria > Desulfobacterota > Syntrophia > Syntrophales > UBA8958 > UBA8958. The sequence goes on along the minus strand of JANXZC010000158.1, from coordinate 52,599 downwards.
CCTGGGCGCGGATCTGTTTCACCCGTCCTTCGAGGTCGGCCCGCTTGCCGGCGCCGTCGATGATGGTGGAGTTGTCTTTATCGATGACGATCTTCTTGGCCCGGCCAAGGTCTTCGATCTTCGCATTTTCCAGCTTGTATCCCATATCTTCGGAGATCATCTTGCCGCCCGTGAGGATGGCGATGTCTTCGAGCATGGCCTTGCGGCGGTCACCGAAACCGGGGGCCTTGACGGCGGCCACATGGAGGGTGCCGCGAAGCTTGTTTACTACCAGGGTTGCCAATGCTTCGCCTTCGATGTCTTCGGCAATGATGAGGAGGGGCTTGCCCATTTTGGCGATCTGCTCCAAGATGGGGAGGAGGTCCTTCATGTTGCTGATCTTCTTTTCGTTGATCAGGATGAAGGCATCTTCCAGGCTTACTTCCATCTTCTCGGCGTTGGTGACGAAGTAGGGGGACAGATAGCCCCGGTCGAACTGCATACCTTCGACGATGTCGAGTTCCGTCTCCAGACCCTTGTTCTCTTCTACGGTGATGACGCCTTCTTTGCCGACCTTGCCCATCGCTTCGGCAATAATACCGCCGATAGCTTCGTCATTGTTGGCGGAAATGGTGCCGACCTGGGCGATTTCCTTCTGGTCTTTCGTGGGCTTGCTGAGCTTCTTCAGCTCGGCGACAACAGCCGCAACGGCTTTCTCAATGCCCCGCTTCACGTCCATGGGGTTGCTGCCTGCCGCTACGGTCTTGGCGCCTTCCCGGTAGATAGCCTGGGCCAGGATCGTTGCCGTGGTTGTACCGTCGCCGGCGACATCGCTTGTCTTGCTGGCTACTTCGCGGACCATCTGGGCGCCCATGTTTTCAAATCTGTCTTCCAGTTCGATTTCTTTGGCTACAGTTACGCCGTCCTTGGTGACGACGGGAGATCCGAAGCTTTTGTCAAGAATTACGTTCCTGCCCTTGGGGCCGAGAGTAACCTTTACGGCGTCGGCAAGGGTGTTTACGCCCTTGAGGATCGATTTTCTCGCTTCCTCGTCATATTGAATCATTTTTGCTGCCATGTATTTATTCCTCCTTCAGTCAGGTTTTACTTGCCTTCGATGACGCCCAGAATGTCGTCTTCGCGCATAATGAGGTATTCCTTGCCGTCGATCTTGACTTCTGTCCCGGCATACTTGCTGAAAAGCACCTTATCACCGGCTTTGACATCGAGTTTGACAAGTTTGCCGTCTTCGGTGGTCTTTCCCTTGCCCACGGCGATAATTTTGCCCTCCATGGGTTTTTCTTTCGCGGTATCGGGGATGATGATGCCGCCTTTGGTTTTTCCCTCTTCCGCCAAGCGCTCAACAATGACTCTGTCCTGCAATGGCCTGATTTTCATGCTGTCCTCTCCTTTCATCAATATATTATTAAAGATTTTAAACGCTATTTTGTTTCCCGGACATTTCGCAGCATAAAATATACATCAAATTCCCGGTGTCAAGGTTTGCAAACGATATTTTTATCTTGTGACGAGTTTGATTTCCACGGGAACCCCGGCAAGTTTCTTAAAGCGCTCCGCGTCGTCCATTACACCGACAATATCCCCACAGTGGATGGGGATGGCGAGTTGAGGTTGAATGAGCTCGACGGCCCGGGCCGCTTCTTCGGCGGTCATGGTATAAGTGCCGCCGACGGGGAGGATGACGATATCGGCCCTAATGTCTTTCATCTCGGGGATAAAATCGGTGTCTCCGGCGTAGTAGATCCTCATGCCGGCCATCTCTAAAATAAAGCCGAGCCATTGATTTGCCCGGGGATGGAAAGGTTTCTGGGGAGTATAGGAGGGGACGGCTTCAATTTTTACGTCGCCGATGGTGACGGTGCCGCCCGGCTGCATCGGCCGGACATCGCCCGCAAGCTGGGTCATGCAATCCGGTGGGCCAACGACGATGGTGTTTTCCTTTTGTAGTTTTCCGATGTCTCTCGGGGAGAAATGATCGTGGTGGCCGTGGCTAACCAGGATCAGATCCGCCTTGGGTTCCCCCTTGATCTTCCAGGGGTCGATGTAGATGACCTGTTCTCCCTCGATGCGGATGCTGGAATGGCCAAGCCAGAAAATCTTTTCTTTCATCCCTCTTGCTCTATCATTTTAAGAAGACGACGCTCAGGCTGTAAATAACAGCCGAGATTGCTGCGGTGACGGGTATGGTCAACACCCAGGCCCAGACAAGCGTACCGGCGACACCCCAGCGCACGGCGGTCAGTCTTCTCGTGGCCCCCACGCCCATGATGGCCCCGGCGATGGTATGGGTCGTGCTGACGGGAATCCCGCCCAGGGAGGCGCCGATGATGGAGACGGCTGCCGCCAACTCGGCGCAGAAGCCCCCGATGGGCTGGAGCTTGGTGATTTTGGTCCCCATGGTCTTGACGATCCGCCAGCCCCCGCTGAGGGTCCCCAGGGCGATGACGGTGTAACACGCAAAGATGACCCAGAAAGGGATATGAAAAACAGGTCCGATGAGTCCTTTACTGTAGAGGATGATGGCAATGATGCCCATGGTCTTCTGGGCGTCGTTCATGCCGTGACCGAGACTGCTGATGGCCGAGGAACATAACTGTAGCTTCCTGAAGAGGCGCATGGAAGTGGCCACATTGGAATTCCTGCTGAGATTCAGAACGAGGGTCATCATGCACAATCCGAGAAACATCCCGAGGGCGGGGGATAAAAAGATAAAGAGGGCCGTCTTGATAAGCCCTCCCCAAACCAGGTTGCCTATCCCCGACTTCAGGACGCCGGCGCCGACGAGGCCACCGATCAGGGCGTGGGAGGAACTGCTGGGGAGGCCGTAATACCAGGTGACGAGATTCCAGACAATGGCCCCGCCAAGGGCGGCAAAAATGATATAGTTGTCTATGGATTCGGGATGAATGATCCCGACGCCCATAGTATTGGCCACGGGCGTACCGATGATAAAAATGGCGGCAAAGTTGAAAAAAGCGGCCCACATGACGGCATATTTGGGCGAGAGGACCCGGGTTGAGACAATAGTGGAGATGGAATTGGCGGCGTCATGAAAGCCGTTGATGAAATCAAAGGCCAAGGCGATGACAATAAGAAAAACGACGAATCCGAAAGAGTCAACCATGTCGATATTTTAAAGAATCGAAAACCGATCTTTTTTCACTAACCATTTTTCAGGACGATACCCTCAACAATGTTCGAGACATCCTCACAGATGTCAAGAGTTTCCTCAAACCTTTCAAAAATCTCTTTCCATTTGATCAGTTCGATGGGATCTGTTTCCCTTTCAAAAAGCTGACCCACGGCAGTTCTCAGGATCTGATCCCCGGCGTTCTCGATGGTATTGATTTCCACGCAAGCCTCAAGGATCATCGGGGCGTTTTTCATGTCCCGCAGGCCATGGACGATCATTTTTACTTTCTCTGTGGCCACATTCAGCAGTTTCGCCTGCTCAAAGAGTGCTTCCACCGGGGCCTTGATTTTATAAAGGGACATGCGGATGGCCGCGGCCTCCGTCAAGTCGAGAATGCTGTCCATCTTGTTGACAAGGGCATAAATGTCTTCCCGGTCCAGGGGGGTAAGGAAGGTTTTGTGCATCTTTTCGTAGGTCCGGTGGGTAATGACGTCCGCCTCGTGCTCCAGTTCCTTAAGCTTGACAAGCCTGGTGGTGAAAGTGTCGTAGTTATGGAGCATCTCGAGAAAGAGCTTGGCCCCTTCGTCGATTTTTTCGGCCAACTCCTCGAAGAGGTCGTAAAATTTCTCTTCCCTGGGAATTAATCGCATCCTTAGTACCCTCCCTACGGTCCTGACCTTCTGTTCATGAATTTACTACTTGTCTGTATGACGCCGGATCTGTCACGGCTCCAATTTCGGAAGTCATCTATCGGATTGCTTCTCAAAATGCAACAGATTTTAAATGTTGCCGAAAGAATATAAATAGTTGCAATTTTAAATAATCTCCCCTTGAAAAAATTCATCATAAGAATTATCGTTGTATGTAAAGGAGCATCCATTAATTATGGCCGCCAGGAAGTGTATTCTTGTTGTCGATGACGAGAAAGACATTGTTGATCTTATCGCTTATAATCTCGAAAAGGAAGGCTATGAGGTCTTGACCGCCGGCGACGGGGAAAAGGCGCTGGCCGTGATCAAGAACGGGAAGCTTGATCTGGTCGTCCTTGATCTTATGCTTCCCGGCATTAAGGGACTCGATATCTGCCGGATCATCCGCAGGCATCCCGAAACGGAATGGCTTCCCGTCATTATGCTGACCGCAAAAGGAGAAGACCTGGACAAGGTAGTTGGCCTCGAAATGGGGGCCGACGACTATATCACTAAACCCTTCAGTATCCGGGAGCTTGTGGCGAGGGTACGGGCAATCCTGCGCCGTGCGGAAACCCGGAAGGGTCCGGATCCGGCTGCGCCGGAAGTCTTTTCTTTTCGTGATCTCCATCTGGACTATGCCGCCTGCGCTGTTACCGTCGCCGGCAATAAAGTGGAAATGGGGCCGACGGAATACAAACTCCTGACTTTCTTTACCCGCCATCCGGGCCGGGTCTATTCCCGGGATCAGCTCCTGGACAGAGTCTGGGGCGACGAAACCTTTGTCGAACCCCGCACGGTTGATGTCCACATCAGTCGCCTCCGGGGGGCTATCGAAAAAGACAAGGACAGGCCCGAGTACATCCTGACCGTCCGCGGCCTGGGGTACAAATTCGGCAGTTGAATCAGTAGTATTCATCAATATATGAACAAAGCGGAATTTCAAAATCTCAAGTCCTGGTTTTCTCAATACACCAATCGGTATTCCTCCCTGAATTCAACTTACAAAGAAGCCTACAAACTGAAAATCAGGCATTCGGCGAAAGTCAGTCGAATCTGTGGGGAAATCGGCAGGTCGCTCAATCTGAATAATGAAGACCTCGCCCTTGCGGAAACGATAGGACTATTGCACGACATCGGCCGCTTTGAACAATTCAGCCGCTATCATACCTTCTTGGATAAGAAATCCGAAAACCATGCCGAACTCGGGGTAAAGGTTCTTCAGGAAGGCCAAATTCTGAACCATCTTGACAATGACATTCAAGAGATCATCGAGAAAGCCATTTCCTACCACAACCGCCTCAAGATACCCGATGAGGAATCCCCCCGCGTTATTTTATTCGGCAAATTGATCAGGGATGCCGATAAGCTGGACATCTTTGACCTGATCAGCACCTACTACAACGGCAACGGCAGAAACGCCGTTATTGAGTTGGACCTTCCTGATGAACCGGGATATTCAACGGAGATGCTGTCCGATCTATCCAAGAATAAATTGGTCGACATGAAAAAAATGAGGACCCTGAACGACTTCAAGCTGCTCCAACTGGGCTGGATATACGATTTAAATTTTCCTATAACGGTAAAAAGAATCAAGGAAAGGCAATATTTGGAAGCCATCAGGAAGAGTTTGCCGGCTTCAAAAGAGATAGATGTGGTAATGGTTCATTTGAATGACTATTTGGACAGGCAGGTCGGGCAGGGTTGATGGTCAAGGCGAAACCTTGCCGGCAATAAAATAATCTCAGGAGGTAATACCATGTCAGCATTACTGGAAATGTTAGGATGCCGTTATCCCATCATTCAGGGTCCCATTGCGGCCATGAACAGTCCCCGACTGACCGCTGCCGTCTGTGAGGCGGGGGCTTTCGGAATGATCGCCCTGGGGTTCAGCAGCCCCGAGGAAACGAAAAAGCTTGTGGACGGGGTGCGGGAGCTCACGGACAAGCCTTTCGGAGCCAACATCATGATCATGAACCCCGCCAATCCTGAGATCCTGAAAATCCTGGCCGCAGCGGGGGTAAAAACCGTAACTACCTCGGCCGGATCACCGGCGAAAATCTATCCCCTCCTTCACGAACTGGGTATGAAGGGGCTGCATGTGCTTCTGGCCCTTCCCCACGCGATCCGGGCCGCCAGTGAAGGCGTGGACGGCCTTGTCGTTTCCGGATCGGAGTCGGGGGGCTTACGTTCCATGGGCTCCGAATCCTCCTCTATGGTCCTGGTGCCCTTAGTGGCCGATCATGTGAAGATTCCCGTGGTGGCGGCGGGGGGGTATTGCCGATCGGCGCGGTTATCGGGCGGCGCTGGCCCTGGGGGCGCAGGGTGTACAGATCGGGACGCGCTTCATCGCCTCGGAAGAAGCGCCCGCCCCGCAGGTATGGAAAGAAGCTATTCTGGCCTGCGGCGACGGCGGCACGACGCTGGTACCCCTGACAAACATGAAGATGCGCGTCATTCCCAACAAGAAGCTGATCGATCTGTCGGCCGATCCGGCCGTCGATCTATCCCAGGAATACAATCTGATGAACGCCCCAAAGGGTTGGATGAGCGGCGACTTCGATCTCTTCCCTGCCGGCGCCGGCCAGGTGGCCTCGCTCATCAGGGAGATCAAGCCAGTCAAGGCCATTATTGACGAGATGGTATCTTGAAGCTTTATCGTAGTAACATCAGCTTCAAGGTGGGCAATAAAAATGGCATCTGATAAAAGTTTCATTGAATTTATCGTAGATCAAATGGGGGATGCGGGGCTTATTTCCTACAAGAAGATGTTTGGTGAGTACGCAATATATTGTGATGGTAAAGTCGTAGCCCTCGTTTGCGACAATCGGCTTTTTGTAAAACCGTCCGAAAGCGGGAGATCGTATATAATTGATATTATTGAAGCCCCGCCGTATCCCGGCGCTAAGTTGTATTTCCTGATAGAAGATGCATTTGAAGATCGGGAATGGATCAGTGGGTTAATAGAGATAACAGCAAAAGAACTTCCACTTCCAAAACTAAAAGGAAATAAAAGCAAAAGGGGTAAGTAAGGAGCTTCGGTTACACTGCCGTTTTTCATTCTCCATAAAATTTTTTTGTATCAATATGTTAGCTGATGGACGGTGAAGATGGTATCCGTCTTTATCCATTGCCTGATTTCGTCTCGGACATGGCGAAACACGGCCAGACGTTCCTCTGGCGTTCCCGGTGCTGCGGAAGGATCCGGGAATCCCCGATGGAGCCTTTTTATTCCGCCGGGGAATATGGGACAGGCCTCGTTGGCGTCATTGCAAACGGTGATCACAAGATCGAAATTTTTTCCCAGCAGGGAGTCCACATGTTTAGATTGGCTTTCCGAAATATCGATGCCTATTTCCGCCATGACCGTGATGGCGTAAGGATGGATGCCCCGGGGTTCCGTGCCGGCGCTGAAGGCCTCCCATTGTTCCCCATGTATTGAGCGGAGCAGCTCTTCGGCCATCTGGGAGCGGCTGGAATTATGGGTGCAAAGAAAAAGGGCGGTTTTTTTTGTCCATTTTTGATGGATGTTGTCGCATCATGTTTGCCGTGGGCGACCATTGGTGGGTGTCAATTTTCAGGGATGGACCACAGGAAAAAACAGGGAGACCGTGGTTCCCTCTCCCGGAGCGCTGGCAATTTCCATAACCCCGCCGTGGGCCGCCATGAGGTGCTTGACAATGGAGAGACCCAATCCTGTCCCCCCTGAGTCACGGGAACGGGTCTTTTCCACCCGGTAGAAACGTTCGCCCAACCGGGGAATTTCATTTTTCGGAATGCCGATGCCTGTGTCGGCGATCCGGACGGCGATTGTTTCGGCGTCTTTTTGGGAGGCCGTTATCATGATTGCGCCACCTTCGGGAGTGAATTTGACGGCGTTATCGAGGATGTTCAGGAGAATCTGAAAGACCCGATCCCGGTCGGCACGGATAGGCGGGATGTCCTCAGGGAGATTCTCTCCCATAGTAATCTTCTTGGCCGCTGCCTGGGACGCCACAGTTTTCAATACCTCCCCGATGACTTCCGCGACGGCTACCTCTCGGAACTGCAATTTTGTTTCCCCCATCTCGATATTTGATAAGGTAAGCAGGTCATCGACAAGACGATTGAGGCGCTGGGCGTTGTTATGGATGGTTTGGAGGAATATTTCGGCCTTTTCCCGATCATGAACGGCGCCTTGCTGCAAAGTTTCAATGTAGCCAATGATGGCTGTGAGGGGCGTCCTGATCTCATGGGTGACATTGGCCACAAAATCCATGCGCATCCGCTCAAGCTGCTTCAGGCGGGTAACATTATGGAACATCATCAGAATTTTTGGTTCCGCACCGGGGAAGCCCTGAATGGCAGTGATATTGACGTCGAGAATCCGCGGGTTTTCATCGCCCAGAATAATCTCCTCCACGACCGGCTGGCCTGATTCCCGAAAGCGGAGAAGGGCGTCCTGCAAAGCGATGCTACGGAAGGCTTCCATCGGCGTCTTGCCCAGGATGTCTTCATAGCGCTTCCCGATCATCTTTCTGAGGCTCCGGTTGAATTGATCGATGCGGTTGTCCCGGTCCAGGGTAAGGGCCCCTTCCACCATGCTGGCAAAAGCCGCCTCCAGCTTGCTTTTTTCTTCTTGGGCCCGGCGGACTTTTTCGTCCTGTTCTTCAAGTATATGGTTGATATCCCTGGCTAATTGCGCCAGTTCATCTCCTGAGTCCACCAGCATCGGCGCTGGCCGCTGACCGGCCCGGAGCTTCCCGGTGAACGCCGCCATCCGGCGGATGGGGGCGGTGATGTTTCTGGCGAACCAGAAGGCCAGAAACAAGGATGGCAGGGAAATCAAAAACAGGGTCAGATAGATGATTCTATAAAGATGCTGAATGGAATCAGATACATTTGCCAGGGAACGGGCCAGGCGGACATATCCCCTGATATTTTCTTTATCCCCGACGGCAACAGCCACATAGAGCATTTCGGCCTGAAGGGTACGGCTGTAACGCTGGGCAACCCCCTGGCCCTTGATGCGGGCTTCCTGGATTTCGGAACGGTTGAGGTGGGTATCCATCCGCTGTTCCGACGACTGGGAATCCGCCAGAACCTTGCCGGCGGCGTCAATGATGGTGACCCTGGCCTCGGAGCGGGAATCAAGTTCCTTGATCTCCCTGATCATGTCCCCCCTGGGCATGAGGGCCATGATGCGACCGCTGGCGATCATCCTTTCTGTAATTCCTTTCGTTACGGTATCATGGATTTTCGGGGTAAGGTAAAATTCCATGACGGCGATAACCAGCACGACCAGGACCAGATACGAGGCAAAGATCTTGTAAAAAAGGCGGCTTTTCATATGAACATGTCCTCGCGTATCCTTCGAAAGGCTATTGATGGCGGACGCTTTTGCCCGTCACCATATACACCACCATGTCGGCTATCCCTTTGGCATGATCGGAGATCCGCTCGACGGTCTTGGAAATCTGCATGATGAGCAGGGACCTATGTATCGTCCGCGGGTCTTCCATCATGAAGGTCAAGAGTTCCCGAAAGATTTGCTCGTTGAGGTTATCCACCGTTTCGTCTTCGTCGCGGACCTTGTTGGCCAGATCGACATCTTCATGGACGAGGGCATCCAGGCTTTCACGGATCATCTGCCGCGATATTTCCGCCATGCGGGGAAGATCGATATAGGGCTTCAATTGAGGTTCCTCGTTGAGGATGAGGACCTTTTCGCATATCTTGACGGCCATGTCCCCGATCCGCTCAAGGTGGCCGTTAATCTTGATGGCCGTTGTGATGAACCGCAGGTCCCGGGCGGCAGGTTGCCGCAGCGCCAGGAGGCGGATGCATTTTTCCTCGATCTCGTAGTCGAGTTTGTCAATGTGGATGTCATAGGCAATGACCTTCCGGGCCAGCTCTGGATCCCGCTCCACAAGCGCCTGGATGCTGTCGGCAATGGCTTTTTCTATCAATGTTCCCAGATAGAGAAGGTTTTCCGTTACTTCTTGCATTTCTGCTTCATATTGCCTGCTTGTGTGTCGCTTTGTATCCATCTTTCTCCTTTTATCCGAAGCGCCCGGTGATGTAATCTTCCGTTTGCTTGACGTCGGGGTTTGTAAAAATCTTTTCCGTGGCGTTGTATTCGATTAGTTTTCCTATGTAAAAGAAACCCGTTTTATCGGAAATCCGGGCCGCCTGCTGCATGTTATGGGTGACGATGATGATAGTATAGGTTTTTTTCAATTCGTCAATCAATTCTTCAATCTTCGCCGTGGAAATCGGATCGAGGGCCGAAGTGGGTTCGTCCATGAGGAGGATGTCTGGTTTCATGGCCAGGGCCCGGGCGATACAGAGGCGCTGCTGCTGCCCCCCGGAGAGGGTCATTGCCGATCTGCCCAGGATATCCTTGACCTCGTCCCACAGGACGGCCTGTTTGAGGCTAATCTCCGCCAAGGCTTCCAGATCCAATTTATTCGCCGTGCCGGTGAGCCGGGGGCCATAGGTGATATTATTGAAGATGGACTTGGGAAAGGGGTTTGGTTTCTGAAAGACCATGCCGACCCGGCGGCGCACTTCCACGGGATCCACCTCGGGGTCATAGATATTCATCCCTTCAAAGAGGACTTCTCCTTCCACCCGCGCCCCGGCGATCAGGTCGTTCATCCGGTTGAGGAGGCGTAGGAGGGTTGACTTGCCGCAACCCGAAGGGCCGATCAGTGCCGTCACTTTCCTTTTCTCAAAGTTCATGGAGATGTCTGTCAGGGCCTTGAAGGGGCCGTAATAAAAATTGACATTCTTTGTCTTGATAATCTCGGTATCAAAATGGTTGTTTTCCATGTTTACCACCTTTTATTCCTGCGCATGTAACTACGGATGACAATAGCAATGAGATCGATGCCCAGGACCAGGACGACGAGGACGAGGACCGTGCCGTACTGGATGGGGCGGGTCTCTTCAATATGGGTTCCGGCGGTGGCCAGGACATAGACGTGGTAGGGGAGGGCCATGACTTCGTCAAAGATGGAGCCGGGAAGCTTGGCCGTGAAAAAAGCAGCCGCCGTAAACATGATGGGGGCCGTTTCCCCGGCGGCCCGGCCGATGCCAAGGATGGAGCCGGTCAATATTCCCGGGAGGGCGTTAGGCAGGACGATCTTCCAGATCGTCAGCCATTTGGAAACCCCCAGGGCCAGAGATGCCTCCCGGAAAGTTTGGGGGACTCCTTTGAGGGCTTCCTCAGCGGCGCCGATGATTGTGGGCAGGATGAGAATTCCGAGGGTAAGGGCGCCGGCAAGGATGGAGGAACCGAATTTCAGAAAGACAACAAAGAAACCCAGGCCAAAAAGACCGAAAACTACCGAAGGAACCCCGGCTAGGCAATTGACGCCCACCCGGATGGCCCGGACGATTTTTCCCTGCTTGGCGTATTCCGTTAAATAGATAGCTGCCACGACGCCCAGAGGAAGGGCGACGGTGATCGCGCCGATAGTCAGGTACAGCGTCCCGAGGATGGCGGGCATGATGCCGCCTTTCGTCATGGAGTCCGTAGGCGGTGCAGTCAAAAATTCCCAACTGATAACCTGGATACCGTTTGCAAGGATGTAGAAAAGAATGCCACCCAGGGCCAGGGTGAGAATTATGGCCGACAGGCGGACGGCGCCGAAAAAGAGGTGTTGCTTGAGATAGCGCCGTTTCATGTTCCCGCTTACGGTCTGTCCGGTCATAATGTTGCCGAACCCACTTCCTTGAATTTCTGGGAAATATAATCGGCGATCAGATTGAAGGCCAGGGTCATGAGAAACAGGACGATACCGGTGGCAAAGAGAGCGTGATAATGACCGCTGCGGAAGGGCGCCTCTCCCATCTCTGCGGCGATGCTGGCCGGCATGGGCCGGACGGAGTCGAAGATGCTTTCGGGGAGGGCGGCGGCGCCTCCGGCTACCATCAGGACGACCATCGTCTCGCCGATCGCCCGGGCCATCCCCAGGATGACGGCTGTGGAAATGCCGGACAGGGCGGACGGGATAATAATGCGGGTAATAGTTTCAAACTTCGTCGCTCCCAGGGCGTAAGAGGCTTCCTTGAATTCATTGGGAACGGCGTAGAGGGCGTCTTCGGAGATGCTCGAGATGGTGGGGACCGCCATGATGGCAAGAATCACCGAGGCGTTGACGATATTCAAGCCCGTGGGCAGATCGAAGGTCTCCTGGAGCCAGGGGGCGATAATGACCATGCCGAAAAAGCCGAGGACTACCGAAGGCAGTCCGGCCAAAAGCTCAATGATCGCTTTGAGGACTTCCTTGATTGCCGGGGGAGCGATTTCCGAGATGTAAACCGCCGCCAGTACCCCCAGGGGAACAGCGATGAGGGAAGATAAGATGGTGACGATCAGGGAGCCGACAATCAAGGGCCAGATCCCGTAAGACGGGGGACTGTAGGTCGGATACCACTCCATGCCGAAAATGAAATCCCGCAGGGAGACTTCCCGGAAGAGAGGAAGCCCTTCCCGGAAAAGAAAAACGACAATCAGCCCCAGAATCAAAATAGAGACCAGGGAAAGAATAAAAAAGACGTTCTTTATGATAATTTCTTTTTGATGTCGGGTCATCACTACTCTCAATCTATTTAACGGGAACGAAGCCTTCCTTTTTTACGATCTCCTGTCCCTTCTTGCTGAGGAGGAATTTGATGAATCCCTCTGCGTCTCCCTTGGGCGCTCCGTTCGTGTACATATACAGGGGCCTGGCAACTGGATACTCCTTGGAGAGGGCCGTTTTGGCCGATGCCTGGATGCCGTTGACGGTCAGGGCCTGGACGGATTTGTTGAGATAGCCGATGCCTATATAGCCGATGGCGTATCTGTTCTTGGAGATGGCCTGGACGATAGCGCCGTTGGAGGCCTGAAGCTGGGCTCTGGACGTCACCTTCGCGCCGTTCAGAACAAGCTGGCCCCATGATTCATAGGTGCCGGAGCTGCTGTCCCGGGAGATCACCACGATGGCCAGATCTTCTCCCCCCACTTCTTTCCAATTTTTTATCTTGCCCTGATAGATCTGGCTGAGCTGGTCGGTGCTCAGATCTTTGACCTTGTTCCTGGGATTGACGATCGGCACAATAGCGTCGATGGCGACGATATGAGCCACGGGGTTGACTCCTTTACTCTTTGCCAGATCCGTTTCCTGTTTCTTCATCTCTCTTGACGAATTGGCGATGTCTGTGGATTTGTCGATGAGGGCCTTGATGCCGTCGCCGGAGCCGCCGCCGGACAGGGAAATATTCACGTCCTTGTGGAGCTTCATGTAGGCCTCCGAGGCGGCCTGAGCCACCGGCAACAACGTTGTGGAGCCTTTGATTACCATACTGCCTCCTGCCAGGGCCGCTGGGGCGGCTATGAGCAGACACAGCATCCCACATGCTAAGATCCTGAAAATTGTTCCCATCTTCATTCCTCCTCACGTTATTCCCATCATGTATTCGCGTTCAATATAGACGGCAAATGTTGCAGAATGATGACAGAACGATGAAAGATATGTGAAAGGCGATACCTTGTCGGGACCAACGGCAGAGTCCATCGGAAAGCAGCAACATAGAATTGTCATTTGAGGGCGGATGAAGTATAAGAAACGTCGATTTGTTAAACAGAGGGGTATTTCTATGCAAACCATGCCGATAAGAGTCTTCCTGGTCCTGTTTATACTCGTTATAATCTCCCCACCTTCACTGAGTACAGCGACGGAGGAAAAGGAAGCAAGAGCGGGGACGATCCTCGCTATGGCGAAAAGCCCCCCTCAACCCGCGGCCGTAGAAACCGCCCGGGACGTTAAATTCATCGCCTATGACGACGGCACCGTCCTGGACACGCGGACGCGGCTGATGTGGGCGGCGAAGGATAATGGAAGCAACATAAAATGGGCGGATGCCAGGAGCTATTGCAAAAATTATCGCGGGGGTGGATATACGGACTGGCGAATGCCGACACAGGATGAACTGGCGGGATTGTTTGATGAGGGTGAGAATCAGCCCTGTAACGGCAGGTGCCATATTACGCCCCTCATTGATCTTACCGATAGTTTTATATGGGCGTCCGAAAAGCGCGGTTCCGACGTCGCCTTCTTCTCTTTCAGCTTTGGCGGGCGGTACTGGAGTAAACAGTCAAGCGACGAAATCACCACCATCCGGGCGCTCCCGGTACGTTCCGTCAAATAGGTTATAAGGGGCTCGACATGTTAGTAAAGTCAGCAAAAATTGTCCTCTGCCTCCTATGGGTGCTTTTTTTATCCCTACCTGGCGCGGGGCCGGCCGAAGAGATCAACAAGGACGGCCGCTTCATTGCTAATAATGACGGCACCGTTCTGGACCAGAAGTCGGGACTCATGTGGGCGACGAAGGACAATGGGGAAGATGTCAACTGGCAAGGGGCCCAGCGCTATTGTGAGCGGTATCGCGGTGGCGGCTTCGAGGACTGGCGAATGCCGACGCTGGATGAGCTGGCAAGCTTGTATGACAATAAAAAAACTCGTACTGTCGGCTGTGGACATGACGTTAATTTAACGGAATCGATTGGTCTTACCTGCGCCTGGGCCTGGACATCGGAAAAACGCGGTTCTGACGCCGCCCTCTTCTTTTTCACCGAAGGCAGACGGATCTGGCGTCATCAGTCCTTCAGCTACTTATATCGGGTACTTCCGGTGCGTTCTGGCAAATAGCTTATTTGGTAATATATGGTAGGGGGCATCAGATGAACGATCCATATAGAACAAATCAAGAACTGCTTCTCTCCGGCCAATAGTGATTATTGGTCGGATCCGGCCTTTCCATAAATGGCATACTGCAGAAAAGTCTTTGTAACCCGGCTTAGATATTTATCCTTGCGATAGGCAAAGAAAAATGTCCGGGTCAGATCGACTCCTTCCAGGCGGAGGGATTTGATCAGGCCCAGATGCTCTTCCCGGACAATGACCAGTTTGGACAGGATACCCACCCCCAAGCCTGATTCCACGGCTTTCTTTACCGCTTCCGTATGGCCGAACTCGATGGTCTTCTTTAAGGTCACGCCCCGGTCCGCGAGCCTTGCTTCGATAATCCGCCTCGTTCCGGAACCCTCTTTGGCTATGACGAAGGTTTGATTTATCAGTTCGTGGGGCGGCACGAAATCCCGCCGCGCCCATTCATGGCTCATCGGCACGATTACGACCAGTTCGTCATTTAAGAAAGGCCCTGTGACAAGCCTGGCATCAGCAGCAGGCGCCCCGAGAAAACCGATGTCAATGGCATTGGCGAGTAGATTCTCCTCTACCTGCCGGTTGACGGCGACATCGAGACTGATGTCCACCTGGGGATAGGTGTCCCGGAATCTTCCCAATATCGGCGGCAGTACATAAACGCCGATGGTCATGCTGGCGCCGATCTTCAAAAAGCCGCCCTTCATGCCCTGCAATTCATCAATCTCCACTTTCAACTGCTCGATCATATTGAAGATGGTTGCTGTTTTGGCGAAAAGGATTTCCCCCGCCTGGGTAAGGGCCACTTTTTTCCCCAACCGGTCGAAGAGCCTTGTTCCGTAATGCCCCTCCAGATCCTTGATATGCTTGCTTATTCCCGGCTGGGTAAGAAATAACACCGTGGCGGCGCGTGTGAAACACTTTTCTTTGGCCGCAACATGAAAAATTTTCAGTTGATTGAGATAAGTATCCATAATTTTAAATTATGCAAATAATAATTACAATTCATTTGCATTATAATGCAAACCATGGTTTTTTTCAACAAAAAAACGGGAGGTCCATGACATGGAAAAAGAAGAACTGGAAAAAAAGGCGTTCGATTATTTCAACAATGGATTTTGCTGTTCCGAGGCCATTGCCAAGACGATCATCGATCATTTCGCCGAGAATCCCGACGGCTTTCCCGTCAAGGTTGCCTCGGGCTTTTGCGGGGGCATCGGCAGGTCACATGAGGATATCTGCGGGGCCTTGACGGGGGGCGTGATCGCCGCGGGATACCTTTTCGGCCGTATGGAGCAGGGCAAGGATTTCCGTGAGGCAGCAAGAGTGGTAACGGCGTTTCGCAACGCCTTCCGCGCGGCTTTCGGCTCGACCAACTGCGCAGATATTCTTGAGAGTCTGGGGGAACAGGAAAAGTATATCAAGTGTAAAGAGCTGACGGGGAGAGCGACGGGGCTGCTGGTGGACATTCTGATGGAGAAAAAACCTTAACGATTTCGCTACGGGAAGGGCCGGGACATGGGGAAAATGTTCATCATGGAGATAACGATGCAGATCAGGCGGAACCTGGGGATATGTTCTTTCGCCGCCTTCGCCGCCGGCATCCTCATCGGCAATCTCCATTCCCTGCCCCCGATCAGGTTGCTCCTGCCCCTGGCCTGCGCGCTGATGCTCTTTCCCACCTTCCTGGAGATCAACAGGAAGAGACTTGTGGACGTCGCCGCCCGGCCGTTGCCGTTTCTCATTTCGCTTTTTTTTAACATCCTGATGTCGCCGTTACTGATGTACGGATTGACGGCCTTGCTGCCGGCAAAATCAATAACGGGCCTGACGGTTGGTTTGCTCATCTTCGGGATGATCCCCGCCGGCGGCATGGGACCGGCCTATACGGGGATGCTGGCGGGCAACGTCAATCTGTCCGTTACCATCTCGGCGGTGAGTCTATTCCTGAGTCTGGGTTCCGTTCCTTTCTGGAGCTGGGTCCTCATCGGCAAGGTCGTCCCCGTTCCCATATTCCTGATTGGCAAGTATCTCTTCCTGATCATTATCCTGCCCATGCTCCTGGCGGCCCTGGTCAGACATTGGGTGATACGCAGACATGGCGAGGCGACCTTTGCCGACATGAAAGGATTTCTTCAGAATATTTCCGTAATGGGGCTGTTGCTCATGTTATTCATCATTGCCGCGACGAACGCGCCCTTCCTCTCCCACAGCCCCCATTTCATTCTCGAGATGATCCTGCCGGCCATATCGTTTTCCCTGCTCCTTCTCATTATGGCTACCCTCGCGTGCCTAGCATTCCGTCTACCTTACGGTGATCGCGTCGCTGTGACCATCGGGGCGACGACAAAGAATACGGCCATTGCCATGGCGTTGGCTATGACGGCCTTCAGCGGGACAGAGGCCCTGTCCATTGCCATTGCGGGACCCTTGGTGCAGCTTCCCGTCATGCTCTGCTATCTGAATGTTCTGACCTGTTTCCCCGGTTGGAATAAAAGATTATCAAAAATCGGTTTTAAGAGGTCGAATCATATGGAAGCATTATTAATCGGCGCAATAACCGTTGAATACAGCGGTGACGGTTATCTCCTCAGACCGGAACTCTGGAATGAGGATTTGGCGCGACGCATTGCGAAAGGCGTAGGTATCGTTGAACTGAGTGAGCAACACTGGGCCGTCATCAATTATGTGAGAGAATATTGGGAAAAGAACAAGACGGCGCCCCTGATCAGGAAAGTCTGTCAGAGCACCGGGCTTCGTTTGGAACAGCTTCAGGGGCTGTTTCCCGTGGGACTGGCAAGGGGGGCATGCCGGATTGCCGGTCTGCCCAAACCGGATGGCTGTGTTTGATCACGTCTTACTCATATCGATACTTTTTCATGAAACTGGTTTTATAAACTTAGGCAACGGAATTTCTTATCGATCTATCAGGGGGAACCATGAATGAATTTCTCGGCATAATCCAGCATAAGCTTCACATGGCGGTCCTTGCGTTTATGGGCATCGCCTATGTCCTGAGAATCATCTGGCTGTTGAATTTCAGCGCCGCCAGGGAGAGGACGCTGCCTGCCGGGCAGCCGGCGGGCGTGGTGGTAAGCTCGCTGCTGGCGGTGGCAAAACCCTGGACCAGGGAAGGCAGCAACAGGAATCCGGTGTTCTATGTACAGTTTGTCTTATTCCATCTTGGCGCTGCCGCTGCCATCAGTCTGACATATTTCATTCCCTACCGGCCGGAGCTGTTGAAATATGGACTCTTCATGAGGACGTTGCAGATCACCCTGGGGGCGGCATTTGTCGTCGGCCTGCTCAGGCTTTATCGGCGTCTGGCGGAGCCGTCTTTAAGGATGATCAGTACGCCCGATGATTATTTTGCGCTGATCATGATGACGGCCTTCTATGCTGCGGCCCTAGGCGCCATCTCCGTCAACTCACTCATGATGGGCAACGGTCCCTTATGGGCGTTCTTTCTGATGGCGGCATTCTTTCACTTCTATGTTCCCTTTTCAAAGATCATCCATTACCTCTATTACCCCTTTACACGTTACTACCTGGGGAAAACAATGGGACATAGAAACATCGGCAACGGCAAGATCAGCGGCCTTTCCTGACGGCATGGCTAAACTATACGGAGGTGCAATTTAATGAACGCAAATACTCATCTATCCGGGAACCGGTTAGGAGATCCGGCGCTTGCCACGGCCGGAAGAATCCCGGCGCTACTGCGCGCCAGGATCAATAGGCAAACGGCATGTTCCATGGTGACATGCGTGCATTGCGGGGAATGCGCACAATCATGCCATTACGCATTGGCGAGGCCCCACGACCCGTTCATGAGCCCCGCTTACAAGGCCGACCAGATCAGGAAAATATTTAATCGTCACCTGGATTGGCTGGGACGGGTCTTTCCCCGCTGGGTCGGGGCAGGCGGCAAGACGGAAGAGACGGATCTTTCTCGCCTGAAGGATATTGTCTTCGGCACTTGCAGCGGGTGCCGGCGGTGCACTTTCAACTGCCCCATGGGCGTGGACAATGCGGCCCTGATACGCTTGGCCCGGGGTATTCTCATGGAGGTGGGTGTCGTTCCGCAAGGCATGTCGAATGTATGCAGGAATCAATGGGAAATGGGCAATCAGATGCGCGTTACGGAGGAAGATTTCATAGACTCCCTTAGTTGGGTCCGTGACGAGGTTCAATATGAATTAGGGGTGAATGACGTGGAGATAGGGGTGGACAAAGAGGACTGCGATTTCATCTACGCCGTCAACCCCCGGGAGGTTAAATATGATCCCCGCTCCCTGATAAACGCCGCAAAGTTCTTTTATCTCGCCGGGGAAAGCTGGACTCTTCCCCGGCACGGATGGGACCAGACAAATTTCGGTCTTTTTTCCGGCGATGATCGTCTGGGCGCCTTCATGGCAGGCAATCTCTATCAGGCAGCCGCAAGGCTCCGGGCAAAACGAATCGTGGTTTCCGAGTGCGGCCACGGCTATCGCTCCGTCCGGTGGGAGGGATATAACTGGGCAAAGCACAATCAGACGATTCCCACGGAGTCGGTTATCGAAACCATCATACGTTACCTCAGGGAAGGCATGATCAAAGTCGACCGGTCCAGATATAGAGCATCCGTTACCTTCCATGACTCCTGCAATGTCGCTCGCTACAGCGGCCTCGTCGAGGAACCGCGTTGGATATTGAAACAGATTTGCTCCGATTTCCGGGAAATGCACCCCAACGGCATGAACAATTTTTGCTGCACCGGCGGCAGCGGTCTCCTGGTCATGCCCGAGTACCGCGACATACGCCTGGAGGTCGCCAAAATAAAAGCTGAGCAGTTGAAAACAACCGGCGCCGATGTTGTCTGTACAATGTGTCATAACTGCCGCGACGGCCTTGGGGATTTGATCAGCCATTACCAACTGGACATGAAGGTGGTTCAGATCATGGATCTCGTTGCCGGCGCTTTGATCCTTCCGGAAAAACAAGGGAGTTGAGCGGATGAACATCAGGGAATACATCCGGTCTAAAATCGGGGGAGTACCCTATTTCCAGACGATATCGCTACAGATAGAGATGATGGATGAACGTGGCTCGCTACTCAGGATATCATCGACAAGGAAACATATGAACCTCTGGGGGACGGTCCACGGCGGTGTTATCGCCTCCTTGGCTGATGCGGCCTGCAGCGCCTCCATTTTCCCGTTTTTGAATGACAATGAAATGATCATGACGGCAGGATTGCAGATCCATTACTTTATGCCTGTAAAAAGTGGCAATTTGCTCGGAAAGGGCCGTTTCATCCGCCGCGGCCGCCGCCTGGCCCATGCGGAGGCGGAGCTCTTCGATGAGAGTAACCAATTAATCGCGAAAGGAAGTGCCTCCTTTGTGATCAAGAAAGGGAACGAAGATGTCCGCGCCGTCATCAGGAAGCATGACGATGAATCCTTATTTTGACAGTAGCAAGGACACATATATTTTCAGAGCCTTTGGAGGCACTACGCGCAATCAGGGGCGAAGCAGGAAAGTACAGTTAAAATAGGTAGTTTAGAGCTATCCGCTTGAAGCACCTTCCCTGACCCAAAAACCTCCGCCGGTGCTCCGGCATAGGTTAAGATATCGATACTATTAACGTATTGACGAAAGTGTTCCCCGTTTTTCATTTCTCTGCCGGGCTATCAGGCCAATCGGCTTGGGTTTTGTTTTACGGGACAGTTCTTCACTTATCGTCCCACTTCAATAAAATCCAGGTACGCAACCGCACTTTCTCCGGTGTTGTCCGTATCGCTCATGACGGCAAGGCCGGCAATCGGCGGCGGATCTTTGCCGAAGGCCTGCCGGTAGTCCGCAAGGACGTTGACCGACTCTTCCACCCACTGGCCTACCCTTTGTTTGCCCTGCTCCAGAATCACGATGCGGGCCTTTTCCGTATAGGGACTCACAATAACCCGCTCGAGAAGACTATAGCCCGTCCAGACATAATTCAGGGTGCTGTGGGGCGGATATTTGCTGTAGATCGCCTTGGTGGCCCCGTATATCAGGCGGTCGCCCAAGGTTGCCTTGTCGGGATCATATTGAAACATGACATAGATCCGGATCGGATAGTCGTCCCCCGCTTTTTCCTTGGGGTTTCCCCGGTCCGATAGCTGTGTCACCTTCCAGCGCCAGCGGATATGGGGATAATCATAGATATTGAAGGTCCGGCGATAGACGAGGGCTGAGGCGGAAGCCCGGCTTTCGGCCTTCAATACGGTTTCCCCCCCTTCCTTGACCAGGGTGTAGGTTGAATGGGCCTTGATCTTGGGAAAGGTCAGGGGCTCCCACTGGGCGAGGCTCTCAAAGTTCTCCCGGAAGAGAATCGTCTGTTCCGCTCCCAGCGCCGTAGTCTGAGTAAGGAGCGTCAGGGTCAGCAATACCAAAACAGGCCGGACGATCATAGCGCCTGCCTTTATCATGCAATCTCACCCCGGCATGAACTTCCCGCCCCCGCTGTGCAGCCGTAGCAGTGATTCCCCGTAACAATCCGGCGGTTGGCAAGACTGTTCAAGTCAAACATCTCAATATGTTCCGGGGCGCCGTGGTTCACCGTCATGCCCAGCATCTGGTTAAAATCGCAGTCATAGAGTTTGCCATCCCAGCCAACGGAAAGGCTATACTTGCACATGACGCTCTCCAAGGTGGCAGGGTTGAAGGCATTAACCAGGGCGGTCATGTATTCTTCATAGTTTTCTGTCTTTTTTAAGAATGTTAAATACCGCCCAATGGGCATATTCGTGATGCAGAAGAGCTGGTTGAAGACGATCCCATGCTTTTCCTTGAGGGCCTGGCGGTAATGGTTTTCCAGGCTGTTCTGCAAGCCCGGAAGATAGGCCCCGCTGGGGTTGTGGACCAGATTCAGGATAAGCCCGCTGCCGGGTTGCCCATAGCCCCTTGCGTTTAGCATCCGGACGGCTTCAATCAGTCGGGAATAAACGCCCTCGCCCCGTTGCCGGTTTGTCATCTTCATATCCACATGGGGAAAGGACACCACAACTTCCACCCGATGCTTGGCATAGAGATTGAGAAAGGGCGTGTATGGCCCTTCCAGAAGGATGACGCCGTTGGTCCGCACGAGGATGCGACGGTCCAAGGCGGCGCATTCTTCCAGGAACCAGGGGAAATCGGGATGCATCTCCGGGGTTCCACCGGTGATATCTATGGTGGGAATGGGGTGGCACTGTAAGACCTGCAAACACATCTCCATCACCGCTCGGGACAAGAGTTCCCGCCGGTTTGGACCCGCTTCGACATGACAATGCCTGCATTCAAGGTTGCATCGGTAGCCGAGATTAATCTGAAAAGTATCGATGCCCTCCGCCTTGAGGGGGGCGGCCATCTTCTGCTCAAAGGAGGGATGAATCCTGGGTTCATCCATTGCTACATCTCCTTTTTCTTGATGATCTTTCGCATCTGAGTGGAGTGGGCCAGGACAATCCCGGCCACCATGGCCGACCCGACATGAACCGCCTCCATCATTTCCTCTTGGGATACCCCCAGAGACAGGCACTGATTCGTGTAAGCGTCGATACAATACGGGCAATGCTGTGTTGTGGCCACGGCCAGGGCAATCAGCGCCTTTTCCCGTGCCGACAGGGCGCCGTCTTTCAGCGCCTCTCCATAGTAATCGAAATACTTCTTGCCCAATTCCGGAGCGTATTCCCCAATATGCGCAAAATCCGCCAAGTCTTTCTGTTCATAATAGTCAGCCATCACTCAATCTCCTTTCCTGTATCGTCCTTTTTCCCGGGTTTATCAGGAAGCGCCGTCGTCTCGTTTTCCCCAATCTTACGAAAAAACGACCCCGGGGCGACGGGTAAAAACAGAGTAATAGTACCAATAATGGCTCCGAAAAGATATTAATTTCATTGAAGCAAATACCGCCGCCAACCAGAAGGGCTATGAGAAGGGCGGCAGGAATTTCCTCGTTTTCACTCTTTCGATCACGGCCAGGGCCAAACGGTTGCCCCACTGCTTGAGGGGGGAAGATACCTCCAGGCGCGGCTTTATCCCCGGCAGGCATTCGAGCAGATGGACCGCTTCCACGCCCCGTTTGAGGAAGCGGTTCTGACAGCCGACGCAATACGTTACCATGGTTCGGCCTCTTCCTTCCGCAACGATCCGGTCGAGAAAACGGTCGGCCAGCTCCGGGGATGAGGAGCACAGGCCGCCGCCGGCGCCGCAGCAAAGGGCTTCGGACACCTCGGTAACAGGGAGAGCCGCTGGAAGGGGGGCCGATTTTGAATCCATCCCCTTTCCTGAAGCTGTCGCTATAGATACTGTAGTTTCACGCAAATAATTAATCAAACCCTTAGCAGTGTTCCTGATTCCCTTCCACCGGGAGGACGGACAGGGGTGATGAAGATATGCCGGCCCCGCCCACTTCTTCTCAAAGAGATCCGGGGGCAAAAGCTTCAGGATGAAGACAACCTGAATGTCTTCAAGATGCTGGGACAGGAGCTTGTAACAATTCAGACAACCGGTGACTACTTGTCTGACGCCGTGATCACGAAGGCGTTTGTTTATTTCCTGCAAGGCGGCCAAGGCCGTTTCCGTATCGCCTAACCTGTAAACAGAATCGTAGCAGCAATCGAGGACCAGCCCGACCTGCTTCCTCAACTGACTACTCAATATTTTCCGAAGCTTGCGGACCAGTCCCGGCCGGTTTGCGGCGAGACCGCATCCCGGCCAGAAGACTGTATCCTTACTTCCATAAAATGAAAATGGAAACCCGTGCCCGGCTCTTGCGAACCCCCGGGCACCGTCAAGCACCTTCCGGACGGTTGCCGGGACCTCATTCTGTTGCACCAGCCGCTCCTTGGTCTCGAAAAAAGCAGCGGCTGGTGACAGCTTGAGGGGACAGGCAGCGTTACACCGACCGCAGGACGTGCAATAAAACGAGACTTCCGGGCGCTCCGCAAGGATCTCCCCCGGCGTTCCGTATTCCGCCATAAAAGGGCAGACGTGGGCGCAAGTGTTGCAATTTTTACACTCTTTCTTGAAATCAACCACCGGTTATTTTACCGTCCCAATGGAATAATCCGCCTCCGCCCAGGCCTTGATGCCGCCGGGATAACGATAGACGTTCTTGTAACCGAGCTTCACGGCCCACATGGCCCCGTTATGGCTCCGGGTGCATTTGACGAAACCGCAGTAGAAAACGATGAGGCGATTCTTGTCCGGCCCGAGTAGCTTCTCCAGGTCGGCCTTGGTCTTGTTGTCGAGGGTCGTCATTTCGGGAATGGGAAACAGCATCTGGACGGCTCCGGGGACATGCTGTTTCTTGTAGCTGTCTTCATAGGGCATGGTGTCGACGATGAGCATAGGTTTCTTCTGGTCGATCCAGCTCTTGAGTTCCTGGGTGCCGACTACCTTGTAGCCCCCCCGCTGCACTTCCGCGGCGAAGGTCACGGCGCTCTTCTCCGTATCAAGCTCCTTCGTACCCCAAGCCGCCATGGCCCCTCCGGCCATACCGAAAACCAGCAGGCCCGCAATCAAAACACTCAACATTCTTCTCTTTACCTTCATTCTTCCTTCTCCTTTCCTGTTGTTAATGAAATATTATTTACCTTCTTCAAGGCACCGAAATCAGCAAACTTTTCGACTATGCCCTGTCTATTTCGGGGCATTGGCTATGATCCGATTTTCCGGATAAAAGCTCCATTCATAGAAGCCGCCGTCATAATTTCTCATCCTTTCAAATCCCATGAGATAGGCATACAAAAATCCGATGCTCGACCGCCAGCCGCCTCCGCAGTAAAATACCGGTTCCTTGTCCGGCGTGATTCCCAGCTTGTTCCATTTCTCTCTAACCTCGGGGTAACTGCGGTAGGTATCGTCTTTCATGTTAACCAGGGTATCCCAGTCTCCCTGCCAAACGGCGCCGGGGATATGACCTTTCTTGTCAAAAAAGGGATAGGGACAGAGACGGCCGTCGAACTCTTCAAACTTGCGTACATCAACAAGGTAGGCCGTCTTATTTTGTCCCTGGGCCAGGGAGCGGACATAATCCATTTTTGCGTAATATTCGGGATGTACAGGTACGGCGGCCCCGAAATCGGCGGCGGCTTGGGGGGGTGCGGGCGACGTCGCGACGGGGTAACCTGCCGCGGTCCAGGCGGTAAACCCGCCGTTTAGAATCCTGACGTCTTCGACGCCCGCATACATCAGCGCCCAGGCGGCCCGCGAGGCAATCATGGGGATAATCTTACCGTTTCCGTATACGATAACGACGGTATCTTTCGTGATGCCCAGATCCGCGATCGCCTTCCGCAGCTTATCGGGGGGCAACAGATTGCCGTGATCCGGATGACTCCAGTTGGGGTAGTAATTCGTCGTGTCTTTGCCGAGATCGAAATAACAGATATTCACGGATACGGCCCCGGGGATATAACCGGTCTCGCGGATGGACGCTAATTGGGCCACGGAAAAGCCGGTATAGCGAGCCTCGAGGACCACATACTTCTTACCTGAGTAATTGGGCGGGTTCTTCCCCTCCACCAAAGCTTTCAGCCAGGCGGGATAAACGAGCTTTTCATAACGGGCGAGCTTGTCCATGGGCAGCGACGGGTCGGCAGCCCAGGCGAGGATGGATCTGTCATAGACGGAGCAATTTTGATAACCCATCAATCTTAAAATGAAATAGGTAAAGCCGCTCCTGGTCCCGTCGGTGCAGTAGGAAACGACCTCTTTTCCGTCCGTGATGCCCCGGGACGTAAGGAGCTTTTTTATCTCTCCGGAGGGCAAGATGGTTTTATCAGGGCCGTAAAAGGAACGAGAGTCGATATTGACGGCCCCCGGAATATGACCGCCGCGCTTCTCGCCGTGAAGCTGCCAGCCGTTGAATTCCTCAGTGCTCCGGGCGTCAATCAGGGCAAATTCCTTATTGGTTGATTTTTTCAGGATATAATCGGCCTTTACGGTGACGGCATTTTTAACGTCCCCCTTGAATTTTCCCGATACGGGCTTGCGGGTCTCTTCCTTTTGTATCGGCCGCCCTTCGGCCGCCCATTTAGCCCAGCCTCCGTCCAGGATGTGCACATCCGCACAGCCAAGCTGCTCAAAGAGCCGGAAAAACAGCCCCGCCGCCGGCCGGGAAGCGGACGGATCGTCATAAATGATATATTTCAGATCTTTATGCAACCCGGCTAACCGCAGTTTGGTCTCCAACCCGGTAATATTCCGGGCCGCCTTCTCCATTTTGAAATCGTCAGGCCGCAGGTTGATCGCCCCCGGAATGTGTCCGTCCTTGTACCCTTGGGTGCGGACATCGATGACGGCCAGGTTTTTCGCCTGGATATTTTCCTCCAGCCATTTTGTCGAAACCAGAAGCTGCGCATTCGGATAATCATTAACGGCAAGGGACTGCGTAGACGTAGCGCCGGCGGAATGGGTAATAGCGGGATAACTTACCGCCAAAATCAGAAAGACGATGGACAGATAAAAAACAAAACGCAAAAATAGCCTCATCATTGTATAACCTCCCATATTTTTATGAATTCTCCTTCAAAAATACCTCAGGCGCGCCGGACGGTGATCCCTGCTTATGTGACGGGCATTTCAAACGAAAAGGGACATCCCTTGCCACAACAGTCACCGCCCGTCGTCCCTGACCGTGGCCGCTGCCCGTACCCGCCGGGAGAGATAGAGATACGGCGCAACGATGCCGATAAGGACAAGGTCGCGGTAAAAGGCCTCCCGCAAGCCCGCCCGCTTGTCCAGATCCTCGACTCCGAAGCAACCGCAATCGATATTCAAATCGCCGAGGATGCCGTAACCGAGGACAAACACGAACAAGGCCAAAAGTAACGTGATCAGATGGAGTCCCCAGGGACGGTCAAAGACCAGGGCGAGGCCGGCAATCGTTTCGATAAGGGGCAGACCGATGGCGACAATGGGAAGGAAAGCTTCCGGGACGAGATCATAAGCAGAGATCGTCGCTGCGAAGGCCTTGGGATCAATGAGCTTGGTGACGCTGCCATAGATGAAGAGGGCTGCCAGGGCAAGCCGAACGATCCGGTAGGGCCAGGGATGAACCAATCCCTGCCGGAAAATGGTTCTGATCCTGCTTAAATAAAACGAGTTTCGGGAATTTTGTGTGACCAATTCCGCCTCCTTTTGGCGCCATACCGCGTTCCCCGCGGCATGACCCTCAAGAGGCTAAGGGGTCAGAAGCGGCGAGACGGCAAGACGGCGTTGTTCGGAGAACCACCCGGGTTCTCTGTCAGCGCCTCATATTAACGGTGTGAAGAATAACAATAAGTAACTCATCGATTTCACTCTTAATCCATCCAGAGAAAGCATAATGTAACGACGAGCATATAAACAATCCCAGGGAGCATGTCAATAATAATATGTCTCAAGTACATGGGGTCCTGTGAAATGATTACGAAAAACTCGCCTCTTGACACCCAAGGCCCTTCTTCCTATACTCAGCCCGCGAATAATAAATTCCAGGTTAAATAAAAAAATGGACAAAGAACGATGTCTTATCATGTTTGTCAAATACCCGGATAAGGGGAAGGTTAAATCCCGGCTTAGTCAATATTGGGATGAGGACATGGTCGTCCGTCTCTACCGTGCCTTCATCGAGGACCTGCTGGAAAGACTTTCGAATGGCGACTACCGGTTCCGGATAGCTTATCATCCCCGGGAAAGAAAAAACGATTTCAGTAAAGATTTCGGAAATACTTATTCATATATGCCCCAGACAGGGACAGGTCTTGGTAAAAAGATGCAAAACGCCTTCAAAAAATGCTTTTCTGATGGATATCAGGCGGTTGTCGTTATCGGGAGCGATAGTCCCGATCTTCCGCCCCAGATCATTAAAGAAGCCTTCCAGGCCCTGGAAAAAAGCGACGCCGTCATCGGTCCTTCCTATGACGGGGGATATTACCTGATCGGCTTTTGCATAGAATCATTCACCCCCGAGGCCTTCGAGGGAATAGACTGGGGTACGGAAAGCGTCTACAAAACAACGATGGATATCCTTGAAAGCGCAGGAAAAAGAGTCCATGTCCTTCCCGCCTGGAGAGATATTGACCGGCCGGAGGATGTCGTCGCCCTGATCAATGACAGCGAGAAAACGGGATTTGCCGGCTCAAAAACCATATCCTGCCTGCAGGATCACGGCTTTACTAAACACTGCTGATGCCTCCTCACTTTTCAATTATCATTTCTGTCATCCATGAAGAAGGCGTTATCAATTCAACTATTGAACACCTTGAAACTCTCCAGGTGTCTGCATCCATGGAAATTATCGTCGTGGACGGAGACAGGTCGGGGGAAACGATCGGGGTTATACGGAATGGAAATGTCAGAACCGCAACAGGTGAAAAAGGACGGGGGAACCAGATGAACAGGGGCGCCGCTATGGCCCGGGGCGACATCGTCGTCTTTCTCCATGCCGATACCCGCCTCCCCCCCGATGCGTTTGCCCTCATGGAAGGAGCTTTAAGTGATCCTGTCTGCCTGGTCGGCGCCTTTGATCTGGCTATCGACTCCGGCCGGCCCATTTACCGTTTGCTCGCAAAAATCGCTTCTTTCCGCTCCCGGATTACCCGCATCCCCTATGGAGACCAGACGTTCTTCTTCCGTAGGGATTACTTTAATGATATTGGCGGCTTTGCAAATATTCCCCTTATGGAGGATGTGGAAATCATGCGGCGCATCAAGAAACGGGGGGGGAGGATTGCCATTCTTAATCGCTCTGTCACGACATCGGCACGCCGCTGGGAAAAGGAAGGGATCCTCTTGTGTACACTCCGGAACTGGCTGCTGATCAGCCTTTACTTTTTCGGCGTCTCTCCGGAGCGTCTCTCTAAATTCTACAAGTAAGAAGGATGCCTGGCCATGATCCTAAACATAATCCCTGTCAATGACAGGAGGTCTCTTCCATTAATTCGCTGTATATGGATCAACTTATAATGGGTGATCAATCCTTACGCAGTACATCTTGTGTGCTTAGCTATCGAGGTTTCCAAGAAACTATGATTACGGATTGAAATGGAGTGTCGTCGTGAGCCCCGTGGTGTCGGATTTTTCGGCACCCTTATTCCATGTCAATACCTGCTCCCTTGGCATCCTTTTTGTGGGGGGGTACCTGAAGAGGTTGATCCGAAAAACAAGCCAACACGCTCGCCATCCTTACCTCGACAAAATAATGTTGGCTCAGGTTCTTCAGTTTCCCAGATTCCAAAAGCGATTATGTGATCATAGACTCGGTCAAGCAGCCGCTGTTCGCATACAGATTGTCCAATGTGAACTGGTATGTCCCCAATAAATATCATACACTGTTTGTCCTCTTGCAATTGGTGAAGAGCTACATTCACACGGGTACCGACAGAACTCCGGAACCTCTTGTGAGCGCGGTAGTTCGCTACACGTAGCATGGTAAATTCTGGATTTAGAATACCTGTGGCGACGTCGCCGCCGATCATTGTGTCTTTAATCCAGTTGGCCGACGGGAGACGAAACGCATCAGGACGGAACACCACATACGATCGAAACGGTCCGGTAGTAATAGGTGCGGCTATCGCACCTGTTTCCATTGCAGCTTGCACCGTAGTACGGATGAAACTGTCGATTTTTCCAGCCAGAGGCCCTGCTATCTCTACTTCGAGCCGCAGATTGTTTGGCCAATTGTACTCTTTCATGACCTTGTTGAACCGCGCTGAAATTTTGTTCAAAGAAGACAGTGCATTCTGGAAAAACAGGTGACACCTTTTGCATTCCACATATAAATTTGCATAGATGCCAGTTGCCTCGAAATCGGGACGTTTTACCCGCCCCCTTACCTTTTGCTCGGGCGCAAATCTGATCTTCTCGACCCAGTCTAGTTGTGCAAAAAGGTTGGCAACCTTGACTTCAAAGCGCGTATCTTCGAATTGAGGTGGGTTACGAAAGCCATCTATCAGGCCCTTGAAATTGTCGAAGTGCGAGAGACGTTGTAATTGCAGACCAAGGGTGGCCACCTGATCGAGGCTGAGCACCAGCTTCGCCTGGCCACCTGTGTGCAATACAAAACATCCCCAATGATACACCATCCAGTCCGGATTTCCAAGGTGGAGTGCGGCGGAGGCAAGGCCAGCCAGAAAATCGTCTCGGCTAAAATCGAAGATTCTGCCATCAAATTCGGGCAGGAAGTCTGACAACGATATCCTGTCCCTGACCTCCGCTGTCTTTCATGCGTTAAATTTACTATCACGATTTCCATTCGGAATCTATTATATCATAAAAATTTGTTAGCTTAACGATTTCAGGAAAGATACTGGCGAAATCATCGCAATCCGAACCATGCTGTTTTGCTATATTTTTTTGGAATAGCGGTCAACTGCATAGGCAACCAGGGGAGACGCCATATAGATCATTGTGCTGTTGTCGAATCCCAGTATCGTAACAACAATCCCAAACAGGGAAATCGCCGGAATGACAAACTGGTGGTTCATCCGTCTCCGGATAGCCGATTCTGGATATCCCGTTGAGACGAGGCGGTAGTTCCGGGTAGCGTAATACCACCGTCATGAAAAAGGTGTGGGGATCTTGAAGATCTTTTTCATGACGGTTAAATTATCCCGGCGACAAACAGTCCCGACAGCACCGATAACAGGGTCAGGATCAGGGCTGCATATCCGGTCCGTCGGTGCCAGAGGCGGAGTTGCTGGATTTTTGAGCGAATTTTAAATTGGAGATGCCCCAGGGTGGGCGCGGCAACCGCGCAAAGAACTGTTGCCAGGCCCAACCAGGCATGGGGGACCTTGAATTGTCCGTCTCCGGATTGGGAAACCATGACGACGGCTGCCGCAAATCCGGCGCTAAGGCACACCGCCCCGGTGATTCCCGCAGTGCGATGTATCTTCAGCCACCATTGCTTCCGCCGCAGGAATCTGGCAACGCTGACCCCTGCGGTCATTGCCAGCAATCCTGCGGTCATGAAAAAGACATGGATATAGAAGGTTGACATTTCCATTCACTCTTTTTGTCAGAGGTATGTTCGATTATTTGGGAGTTTTGCTTGGATCCTTCCCAACGGTAATTTTTTCGGATGTGGAACCGAACCTGCTGCATGAGGCCTTAACGTCCAGGGTATCGCCGTTGACTGCATCAATCTTGTAGGTATAGGTAAATGTTTCCGAGGGCTGGCTTTTGTAATCCTGCGTAGCCACGACTGTTCCGTTCTTCTTGATCACTACCCTCTCGATATAGTGGCCCTCAGAGAAGCGCGTGTGGGTGACCGTAACACTAAGTGTTTTGGTCACTTCATCGTAGGCCAGCAGGACCTTTTGCGGGGCATGGGCGTTGACCGCGGTCGGACAGAGATAGGTCAGGGCGAAAATTGTGAATATTCCAACCAAAGATAAAATGACGGTGCGTTTTGCTTTTTCTTGCATTGTTTATCCTCCTTTTGTTTCACTGATGCATATTTCTCACGTTTTTTGAAGACAGAAGCTTAAATTCGGGAGATCGGCGCCGTCGTCACGGCACGATGTTGCTGGTTTCTTGGTAATCCGTGTCCAGAATGACGGGAGTTGTCCCGCCCTGATCAACGAGGGTCCATTTCTGACGGGAGGTAAAAGTCCTTTTTTCATCAAGAGAGGTGATGGCGTCCCAGGACACAATGAATTCCGCAATAAAATAGCCTTTTTCGTCGAGCTTGACGACAACATTTTTAACCTTGCTGGTATTGGTTTTAGTCTTCTTGAGCATTCCCGCATACCAGGCCTTGAAATCTTCCTGATTGCGAATAACAGCTCCGGGATTACGCATGACCAGGCCTCTGTTTGCCAGCAAGGGCAGGTAATTATCCACATTGGCCAGCTTGTCCAGATAGGCGTACCACTTGTAGATCACGCTTTTCACGTCGTTTTCGTCGAAACGCGGGAGAATGGGAAGGCTGCGAAGGTCATCCCGGGTGGGTGTAAATATCTCCAGGTAGGAGACCTTGCCATCGAGGGGAAGCACGGCGTAATGAACATTGGAAGGGATGATAAAGACCCCTCCCGGCCCGATATTCTGGACGTTCTTGTCGATCCTGATGAGCAGATTGCCGCTGAGTACGTATCCGGAAAGCTCGTGATAATGATACTGGGTCTTCACATCCTTGCCCGTACTCGTTTTGGTCGCCTCATTGAGGACGATTGTCTGTCGGTCGTTGAAATATACTTTTCTTCTCAGATTGGCATTTACGGTTTGCCAGGGCTGATTCTCGGGAAAGACGCCGGGGTTGGCGGGAATAATTTCGTCATGGATCTTGTAATCCCGGGATAACTGTTTGTCGTCGGTCTTAACGACAATCTTTCCCGGTCCACAGCCCGCCAGGAAGCAGATCATAATTGTTAATAATAGAAGTGAACACTTTACCATGATTTTATCATTCCCCGGGAGTGAGGATAATGAACGGATGACGAGGTGTCAAGGAAAAAGGACAGCAGGAAGGAAGGGACATTCGTATTGTCAAGGACCGGGGGGTGTGTTATGAAGGAATATCGAGGATGACGGCTATGGATAAGAAAGAGAGAGAGACGCTGGGGACCTATCTGCGCAGAGAGCGGGAAGCCCGGGAGATCAAGCTGACAGCCGTTTCCAAGGCTACGAAGATCAGCCTGCCTCTCCTTGTGGCACTGGAAGCCGATGACCAGGCTGCCTTCCCGGATAAAAAGGCCGTCCCCGATTATCTCAAGAGCTATTGCCGTTATCTCCTTATCGATGAGGAGGAGGCCCTGAAACGTTTCGAGTCTCAGCCCGTCAGGCACTGCCTGCCCGAAGCCGTTGAAGCGTGTCTTCCCGAAGTTATTGAAGATCCTCTGCCCCCACCCGTCGTCGCCCCCTCATATACCCTCCCCCCGTCGGTTCTCTCCTCTGTGAAGGAAGCCGGCTTTTTTCGCAAGTACCGTCTTTTTTTCACAAGCGTCGCCTCGTTCGTTTTCTTCTTTGTGTTTCTGTCCGGCATTATTTTTTATTTCCATCCCCTCCGGGATAGGGCCGTTAAAATTGAGGTGGTCAAGGCCGAAGTCCCGCGGGCGGCAGTCAAATCTCCGGCTCCGGCTGTCGTAAGGAAGGAGAAGGTTGTCGGGAACCGGGACAGCAAGCGGTATCATCTGCCGGGGATGAAATATTACCATAAGGTCGAGGCTTATCACCGCGTCGAGTTTGATTCCGAGACGGCGGCGATCCGGGCGGGATACCATAAAGCCCCTCGCTGACAACCATTTCCTGCCATCATTATGATCTCATTCTGAGACGGCGCAAATTCGAGCCTAAGGCCTTGTCGTGCCTGACTTCATGCCTTTCCGAAATATTCGGGCCCCTGTCAAGTCAGGGCGACGATATGGACCTCCGCATCGTCGGAGGCGGCATAAGGACCGAAGAGCAGTTTGTCGGGGACGCCCTGGACCCTGACGTAATAGGACATGGTTCCGTCGAGGTGATTCTGGGCGGCCCAGGCGTTAAACTCCTCCTCCCCAAGGGTAACCTTCATGCCCTTCATGGCGTACTCCAGGACGGTTCGGGCAGGAATCCCGTCCGCCGGACCGACGCCGTGGACGTCGATATCCGCCCCGTGGACGCCGAACATGGCGCCGTCCCAGGGGATGTCCTTCGGCGGGCCCACCTCGAACCACAGGCCGATGCCATGGAGGGCGTGGAGATTGAGGCGGTATCCCGGATCAAGGGATATTACAGGCCGATTGGCCAGGGCCACGATCTTTGGTCCCAGCGTTGCCGTGGCGAAGGGAATAACCTCTGCGCCCCGGAAGAGGGTGGGAAGCGTTTCCGGATCGATTGTTCCCTCCGTGGGGACAATGAGGATTGGAAACCCCAACCCTTTTTGATGTTGAACGGCAAGGGCAAGGAGAGAAAGTCCTTGCCGGATGGAAAGAGTTTGCCATGAGGCCTCTGCGCCGATAATTATCCACATGGCCGTATCCTTGGCAGCAAGAGGTTCCAGGGCGCTGTCCCAGGCCATCTTCGTCAGGTCATCCAGCCAGAAATGCCCATCCACGGCCAGCCCATAAGTCTTGACCACACTCATAATCTTTTGGACCTTTTCCTGGTCCTTTTCCAAGGCGCTGATCCAGATCTTTTTCATGTCGAGACCTCCTTATTTCACAGGCTTTGTGCCCTCTTCGAAAGGGCTATTTTTTGTTTAATCGTAATTAACCAATGATATAGAATTGTTAAACAATACAAGATTGCGATGCCTTTCCGGCCTCTACCAGGAAAAGGTGAAGGCCAGATTTCGGGAATCCGGGGACACCGCCTTCGGAGGAGTGAAGGTAATATCCAGGGGCAGCGTTGCCTCTTCCTCCTGCTTGTGTCCTTCAGGGTGGGCGCCGACGGCTACCAACAGGTCGTCCGGCGGTTCCTGTCCCGTTGCTTCAAAAAAGGCCATCAGGGCCTCGGTGACGAAACTTATCGGTTCCGTTTCCCTGTCGCTTTGCTCGTAGGCCTCCCGCAACCTGATGAGAAAACCGATGATCCGGGAAAGGAACATTTGGGAAAGAAGGGATTCGCCGGAGGCGACGGCTGCCTTGGGCATGAAGGCCGTGTCCTGCCCCGGCGCCCCCGCCAGGGGTGTGATGCCGATTTCCACAAACTGCCGAATCCGGTCGTCCGGGAAGACCGCCTCGGTGGGCGAAGCTGTGTCATCACCTTGGACTGACACGGCAAGATCCTTCATGCGTATGCGCATGTAGTCGCTCAGGCGCGATGGCCAGCCAAACTGGTTGACGCTCTGAGCAGCCAGGGTTCCCAGTGCCCATACCGGACTGATCCACAGGAGTTCCTGCTCCGTGAAGGCGACGGAGCGGGGGCGGTTGTCTTCTCCATAGGGAGGGCGGGTAAGAAAACGGTTGCAGGTCATGGTCAGCCACTGCCCCGACGGTTGTTCCCTGAGTTTGCGCCACTTGGCATAGACGGCGTCGTCCAGATGGTTTTTGAGATAGGCAAGGCGGTGCAGATCCCGCCAGTTATCAAGATGGAAAAAAGCGGGGGTAATCCATGTTGTCGCCGGGATGAGCAGTGTAGCCGCAAAGGCGGCGATTTTCCCCAGTGTCTCGACGCCCCCGGGGGTGTTGTCCAGGGGCAGGTCGATGAGGATAAGGTCGGGGGTGTCCGCAGCAAGTTCGATTGCCAGGGATTCCAAGGTCCCGGAAAGGCTCTCTGCCGAGACCGGGACGATTTTCAATACGATCTTCCCCCCTTCCTTAACACCGCCCCGGCGGATGAGGCATTCCGCCCCCCGCCAGGTCGCTTCAAAGGCTCGGAAGTCTTTGCTTCCGAAGATACAGGCGATATTTGCCGACAAGAGGTCATCAAGATTCCTTTTCCACTCCGCAGGACCTCCCGCGCTCCTTGGCGCTCCCTGATCTGGTCCATCGGGCATGGCCACCATGGAGAGGATATCGTCGACGGCGCTGTCGAGGCGGGTTGCCTGTTGCCCATGCGCAGATACGGTGGGAATGGAAAGGTCCAAGGGAAGATGGGGCCAGGCGGACTGCACCTGGGCGGCGATATCAGCCGGGGTGGCGCCGCTGCTGTGGCCCTTGGCGATCAATTCCCCGGCGTCGCAGAGATCCTTGAGATAGGGTGTCGTCCGGATCAGGCCGTCCGGGGTGAGGTCTCTTATCCCGGACGGTTGCAGGGTCAGCCCCCCGGGCGGGCAGATGTCCGTGGGTGCCGGAATCCAGAGCCGGGGTGACAATTCACTAAAAGCCTCCTGAAGAGCCGTGGTTTCTACGGGGGTGATCTTCAAAGAAAATCCCGTCTCCGGGACGGGGCAAAAAGGACCTAGCGCAAGAATTGTGTAGGGCGGGGGGATTGTCTTCATGGTATTTGTCCTTATTCGTCGCTTTTCAAGGTTTTATGTTTCTTTTCCCTGCCGATTACAATGTGCCTTGCTTCGAAATTACTATCCAGGCCATAACGGCTGAGGATGGATTCCCACACCGGTTCATCGAGAAGCTTTAACAGCGATATGTTGATCGGTTTCCGCAGCGGGCTGTTGTGGGGCATTCCAAAGGCAATAACGATCTCTTTCAGGCTGGTCGGGTGCACGGTTATGATTCCCCGGTATTTCCCCTCTGCGTAATAATGCAGCGTTGCCTCATCGTAAAGGAAGCCGTCAATTTTTTTATTGATGAGTTCTTTTAATACATCCTCTTCACCGCCCTTTATAAATGTTGTCCGGCTGCCAATTTTCTCGACAATGGAATGAGGCACCGACCCTGCTTCTGTCCCCAAGTGCATTCTTCTCAGCTTATCGATGCCGAATTTTGTTTCACTGAGATGATGCGTGGTAAGGGAAGAGCTGAGGGATGCAATAAAGGCGCTCAAAGCCAGGGCGCAGATCAGCATCCAAAAGAGACCCAATACCCGGCCGCTGACAGATTTCAAGCTGACTCCGAAACAGACGCCTGATGTCATGGTCGAGCCCACCCAGTAAATGCCGGAACCAATACCCCGGATCAGCCCTTCTCCAAAGTGTTCGGGGTTGCCCTTCTTCTCGATACGCCAAAAGAGAAATCCAAGTAAAAGCAGTATCATCAGCAGGACAATGATAATCTTCAAAGTACCCCAGGAAAAGAATATCTTCAGGGCTGCCAGCCATGGGTGATCTTCCTTGTCGTAAAGGGTTGCCACGGCTACGCGCGTGCTGGCAATGGGCACGGTAAACTCAAAACGCTGTTCCCGTTGCGAGGTGATGATAACGGCGTCGGCCGATAAATCTATAGAGCCGTTCTGAAGTGAATCCAGGACTTCTTCCTGAGTCATCTCCTTCAGCGAATAATCCAGTTTCAAGTCCTGGGCGATATGTCGCCAGAGATCAACCGTTATTCCGGTCCACTGCCCTTGCTCGTTCTTGAAAGTATAAGGCGGATCATTGGCAATGCCGACGATGAGCTTTTTCCCAGCGGCCGACGCAGGCGTCCATCCGGCATCCATGATCAAAAGGCCCGTCTGGATAACCACGAAACATAGGATTGGTATCAAAATCCGCTTTAACATCGGTCACCCTTTCACCGGAAAATGCGCATCAACCCCCCCTAAGTCCCTCTTTGTCAGAGGGGGGATATCACCTCTTTGGAGAAAGAGGGGTTACGGGAGATTTTCGTCATCCCCATGACGGCTATCCACCATGAATACTAGCGGATAATGAACCCTTTCTCTTCCTTTTACTAGGAGGGTAAGAGTGGGCATGAGTTTTGAAAACATACGATGGACTGCCCGATGTGTCAATGAGATATTGACCGTAAAATATGAGGTGCGACGCCATGCTAATATTAAGTTGGACTTTAAATAATTTTGACATGAGAGATGGATTTCTTTATACTCCCCGTGCTCTTGGAGACGGAACCTTTTGGATACCTCTCCAGGTCATCCGAAAATAATGAGATGCGTCCGATGAGCCGGGAGTAATCTTTTTTGCGGGAAAGAGGTATCGCCATGACAAATGTTGCCGTATTGAGAAAGAATGTAACTGTTTGGCCTGTATCCCTGGCCTATGGCCTGGTAATGGAATGGGACGAGGATCGTTATCGGATTGATACTGACGACGGGGCATCCCTCTGGGTGCGCAAGGCGGAGGGATGTCTCCTTCAACCGGACACTGGGGATCGGGTGCTGATAACCGCTGATGCCGCCGCAGGCGGCTACATCCTGATGGTTCTGGATAAAGTCGGGACATGTTATGAGATGGTATTTCCTGGGGAGGCCAGCCTGCGGACGGAAACGGGACCGCTAAAGCTTCAGGCAGATAACGTTATTGTTCGTGGTGACAAAAGCGTTGCCCTGGAAGCGCCGGATATTGAAATTACCGGTATCTCCGGGAAGGTCCGTTTTGCGGCCTGCTCCCTCCTGGCGAGTATCATGGAGGTGCGGAGCAAAAAGTCCGTTCAGGTTATCGATATCCTTGACAGCGTAGTCGGGAGAGTCACAGAGCGGGTCCGGGACAGTTTCCGCTGGATCGAAAATTTGGAACAGATCAGGGCCGGCAGAATCCGGACAATAGTTAAGGATCGCTTCTCCGTCAAGGCGGGCCATGCCTCCCTGATCTCGGAAGAGGAAGTTACTATCGACGGTAAGAAGATACACATCGGTTAGCCTAGGAGAAATCATATCATGTTTGCCGTTACCAAAGAAAATGGGCAGCTCATGGCCATGCCTGATGTCTGCCTTACCCCGGCCCCGCCGGCCCCGCCCATTCCGACCCCCTACCCCAACACCGGCATGCCCCAGATGGGCAACCCGGTCACCACCAAGGTCTTGATCAATGGCATGCCCGCACTGACGAAGGCCTCGAAGATATCGCCTACGAACGGTGATGAGGGAGGCGTCAACCAGGGAGCTGTCTCCGGCAAGATCATGGGGCCCGCGGAATTCGTTATGGGGAGTACAAAGGTGAAATTGGAGGGCAATCCGGCCGTATTTCTCGGCAATATGACCAAACAGAACGACGGCAATGCCGTAGGTTCCGTGCTGGCGCCGAGCCAGAACAAGGTCATGATCATGGGATGAATTGGATGTATTTGTAATCACAACGAAGGTCATCTTTGTTAGGGAGATCATATGGAAGAGGACAAGTGGGACAATTTGACAGACGTTAGCGGAGCTCCGGATGATTATTTCACCTTCAGCTTCATCTATAACGACAAGGATACGGTCAAGCCGGAGTTCGATGTGGTCAAGTTTACAGGGGATGAGAATCTTTCCTTTGTTTATGATTTTTATGTCACTCTCCGTTCCACGACGGACAATATACCGGCCTTGCTCGGGGAGGTGCTGCTGCGACCGGCCGTATTATGCATGGTTGTTCAAAATCATTTTTCCTACTATCACGGCATCGTCACGGAGTTTCGTCAGATCCAGAGGGTGGGCGATTACACTCAGTATGAGCTCCGGCTTCGCTCGAAGATGTTTCTTCTTTACCTCAATACACGCTCGGACATTTATGTTGGGAAGGCGTTTGGTGCTATCATTGATGGCGTTATGAAGGATAACGGCTTTACTTCTCTCGACTATGAGCTGAAGTTGACGGGGACCCATTATGATCCGTTGCTGGGGGGATACAATCGCTGGTCCTATGTGTGTCAGTATGAAGAGAGCGACCTCAATTTTCTTCAGCGCCTGATGGAGAGGGAAGGGGTCTATTATTATTTTGAACAGGACCAGACCTGGCATGATAGTTTGCAGGATGTGATGCCGGAAAAGATGGTAATTACGGATACGAGAATATCCCATCCCCCGGCGACGAAGACGTTGCAGTACAAGGCTGTGGGTACTCCCGGCGCCGGCCCGGCGCCGGAGACGATATTTACCATGATCATGCATCAGGCGGCCTTTCCGGCGAAGGTGATCTTGAGGAATTACAATTACAATACGGCGGGGATGGGGACCATGTCGGCATCGGCGGATGTAGGCTCTGCGACCGATGTCTCGGGCAGGGTGCAGACCATTTATGGGGAGAATTTCAGTACTGCCGAGGAAGGTCAGACTCTGGCCGGGATCAGGGCCGAGGAGATATTCTGCCAGACCAAGGTTTATTACGGTATGGCTTCAGGGCCGGGCCTGATCCCCGGGACTTTGATTACCATTGACGATCCCGGTCAGACCTTTTCCGGTGATTACCTGATCATCCATGCCGCACATGAGGGCCAACAGCCGCTAACGGGGGTTGAGGAGGAATTTCAATATAACAATACCTTCACGATGATTCCGGCAGCGGTGCAGTTCCGATCCCAGCGCCTGACGCCCAAGCCAAAGATCCACGCGACTATGAATGCAGTTATCGACGGGGATCTGTCTACGGAGACGCCGGACATCGATCCGACCCTGGGCCGCTACAAGGTCAGGCTTCCTTTTGCGCCGGAGGAGGGGGGTGACGATTTCAGCAATAAGTGGGGGAAGAGTACGAGTTCTTATCATGTGCGGATGGCGAGCCCTTTCGCCGGGACGAGCGACAAGACTCACGGTATGAATTTCCCGTTGCACAAGGGGGCGGAGGTTGTCCTCTCCTTCCGGGACGGCGACCCCGATCTCCCCGTCATCAGCGGTGCCGTTTTCAACTCCCAGGACTTCAACGTGGTTACGGATAAAAATCCTAAACAGCACGTAATCAAGACCCCCGGTGGCAATCAAATTGTCATGGACGATACCACGGGGGAGGAATACATTTATCTCTTCAGCCCCTTTGGAAAGCAGGGCCATGGTATCTATATAGGCAAGGGGGGAGAGGATGAAGGGGCGTTTCACGTCAAGTCGTCGGGTAACAAGCATGAAGTGGTCATGGGACAGGAAGACTCAATCGTTATCGGTTCGGAGAACTATGTGACCATCGGTTCTAAGTCGGAACTTATGGTGGGGACGGCCTCGGAGTTCACCATGGCCATGAAGAGCGTTTTCGAATGGGCGGGGACTATTGAGTGCAAAGCAGGCCATCACGTCGAATTCGGGAAGACCAAAGAGACCATCAAGGATAAAGACGATCTGCTGGGCACGGAAGAAGTAGTGATTTCCGCCGGTCTTCTTCCTGCTGATAAGGCCGTGCTGTCCACGCTGCAGAAAACCCTGATCTTTGGCGGTGCCGCGGTGGGAGCCCTTCTGGCCGCCTTTGGCGGTGACATTGCCAGCGCCGCTTATCCCGATGAGGAGAGCGGTGTTGCGGCCATGAAGCAGATGGGGGTAAGCATGGCACCCATCGCGGTGGGAGCGGCTGCGCAGGTGGCCGCTCTGGCGTATCTGGTTAATAAGCTGAGCACCGAACTCACAAACGCTATCAGCAAAATTGAGATGAATGACACGGGAATCAAAGTTTACGCCAGCCCCTACAGTGCTCAGCTTGCATACAATAACGGCATCCAGTTGCTGATCGGTCCCGTGATGGCTACGCCGACATCTTCCATCAAGATGACCCCGGGAATCAACGAAAGCATCACTATTCAGAAGGAGCAGGCCGGGGGCAAGATTACCGTTGATGCCCAGGGGGTGGCTCTTGAGCAGCTACCCGCCGCCAACAGCGTTAAGGTTACCAGTGCCAATGTGGTTATTCAAAAGAACGGGGGAGGGAAAATAACCTTGGCCGCCGCCGATGCCACTATGGAACAGCAGCCGGCAGGAGGAAAAGTGGTGGCCTCGGCCAACGATATAAAGATCCAGCATGGTAACGATTATATCAGTGTGAGCTCGCAGACCGGGATCAAGCTTAATTTCCTGGGTGCAAACCTGCACGCCGGTCCGCTTTCAATCGACCCCACCGGTATCATTCAATTGGGATAGAGGACGACTGTAGAGACAGATATGAAGATTATCAAACCGCAAAATCTTGGTCTCCTTTTCAAAAGCTGCTTTATTGATAAAAGGGCCTGCCTTTCCATCGCTGCCTGCGCCTGTTTCACCCTGGACACATCCGTTTCCAACCGCCTCCTTGATGAGCCGGAGATGTGGCCCATTATCGGGGCGGCCTTAAATGAGGACGAAATCTTCGACTTCGGCGTCCCCAAGGTGCACGGGGAATATCTCGTTTATGGTTCCGGCTTTGCGCCAAAGCCTGTTCATGGTCTGGAAGTACATGTTCGCGTCGGAAATTTATCCAAGACCCTGGCCATTTTCGGAAACCACCACTGGAGCCTGGCAGGGGCGCAGGACCCCGAACCTTTCAGCCATATGCCCATTAATTATGGAAATGCCTTCGGCGGTCCGAACCTGCCGGAGAACCCCCTGGGGAAAGGAATGGAACACGATGGCACGGGGAAAACCCCGCTCCCCAATGTTCAGGATCCCCGTCAGCTCATGAGCTCTCCCGGAGACAGACCCAAACCGGCCGGTTTCACTGCCTACCCGCTGACGTGGCCCCAGCGGCTTGGCTATTTGGGTAAGGTGGATCAAAAGTGGTTGCTTGAAGACTGGCCCCATTTCCCCAAGGATACGGACTGGGAATATTTCAACGCCGCCCCGGAGGATCAGCGCCTCGCCGGGTTCTTTAACGGCGACGAAAAGGTGGAAATCCGCAATATGCACCCCCGGAAGCCGGTAATCAAATCAAACCTGCCGGCCTTGCGGGGTCGTCTTTTCGTTCACCAGAAAGAGGGGGAAAAGGATATCTTCAAAGAAGTACCCTGCCGGGCGGAGACGCTATGGCTCTTTCCCGACCGGGAGATTGGCATTCTCCTCTATCGCGGCACTGTCGCCGTGGCAGATGATGAGTATGAAGATGTGCTTCATTTTTATGCCCAATGGGAATCCCTCAAAGATCAACCGAAATCCATTGAAGAATATCGCCGGATGTTTGAGGAAAAACTGACCCCGGCGGAAGCGAAGGCGGAAGCAGCGCCGGTGGAACCGCTGCCGGAATCAAAACCGGCCCCTGTAACGGCGCCACCTGATGCCCCGGCGATTAAACCGGAATTGGCTTCTCTGCTCAAGGAAACCCAGGAATTTGAAGCCAAAACCACGGCAATGCTAAAGCAGGCAGGCCTCGATCCGGATGCCGTGGTCAGGCAGTTTTCCCCTGTCGAAGCGAGGGCGGCGACAGGGTCACTTTCCGAC
Source organism: Syntrophus sp. (in: bacteria) (assembly GCA_025355725.1). Classification (GTDB taxonomy): domain Bacteria; phylum Desulfobacterota; class Syntrophia; order Syntrophales; family UBA8958; genus UBA8958. The sequence continues at coordinate 10,516 of JANXZC010000158.1, read as the reverse complement.
CTGGGAACGGCTGTTGCCGCCCTGGAAAAGCAGACCGCCGATTTTATGAAAAAATTCGGCCTTACTACCGCCGACGTTGAGAAAATCATGGCGCCGAAGCCCGAGGCGCCTTTGAAATCCGCCGACGAGATCATCGCCGGACTCAGGAAGGGAGGCTTTCACAAACCGGAAATCGAGGCCCAGCTCAAGGAAACGGAAAAGCTTGTTCACGAATCCCTGACCTCCCTGGGCAACCTTGAGAAGCAGGCGGCAGCCGAGGCCGCGCAAGCAGCTCAAGCCCCTCCCCCGGAGTTGCCGGTCCCTCCCCAGGCAGAGGCAGCCGTGACCCTGGAATACGTTCTGGCAAAGTACTGGCAGGGAGAACCTTTGGGCAACCTTGACCTGACGGGAATTGACTTTTCCGGTCAGGTGATGCCGGGGGCTGACTTTTCGAACTCTATCCTTGAGCGGGCCATCTTTAAGAAGTCAAAACTCGCGGGCGCCAGTTTTACCGGCGCCTTGATGACGGAAACCGATTTCAGCGAAGCCGTCATGGATGATGCCTTGTTTAATCATGCCAGTTCCGGGAAGGCAAAGTTTGTGAAGGCTTCTATGCAAAGGGCCGATCTGACCGGGGGTGATTTTACGGCATCGGATTTTACCGCCGTGAATCTTACGGGAGCCACGATGACCGAAGCCGTATTCGAAAAGGCAATCATGACGGAAGCGGAATGCGTAAAAGCGAAGGCCCCCAGATCCCTGTTTGCCGGGGCTGATCTCAGTGAGACCAAGTTCGATGAAGCAGATCTCAGCGAAGCGGATCTTACGGGAGCGCAGATATCACATGCGTCGTTTTTCCAAGTCCGGGCCGACGGAATCAAGCTTTTTGGCGTCAAGGGAGATTCACCGTCATTTAGCGTCTCTTCCCTGAAAAAATCGCGGGCCGATAAAGATACAGAAATTACGAACGGGCGATTTTACCGTGCTGATCTTACAGACGCCTCCTGGGAAGGAGTGAAGCTGGCCCGGGCGCAAATGCACGAGGCCAAGCTGGACCGGGCAGATTTTACAGCGGCGGACCTAAACGGCGCCATTTTAACCAGGGCCATTGCCAGAGAAGCAAAATTCGCCAAGGCAAACCTCGAAGGGGCAACTCTCGGGGGGATCAATCTCTTCAAAGGCTCGCTACGCAAAGCAAGCCTGATGTGGACGGACCTTAAGTTGTCGAACCTTTACGGTGTTGATTTTTACCAGGCGAAGCTCAACAAAGCGAATCTCAAAGGTGCAAATATCAAAAGAACCCTGCTGTCATTGAATAAGGATCTATGAGCGCACAAGAATATCTTGAAAAGATCAGGAAAGATGGGGGAATCAAAGACGCCGACCTGACGGGCCTTGATTTTTCCGGATGCGAAATTACTGGGGCTTTTTTCGAAAATGTTTCGCTTCGCGGTTGCATCTTTGCGGGCGCGACACTTTCCCGGGTTACGCTGCACCACTGTCTGCTAACCGGGACCGATTTCACGGGGGCAAATCTAAGCCGCATGATAGCCGGCGCATCTGATATGACCACCGCCATTTTTCATCAAACCGATCTGACGAAAGCCTATTTCATGGAAGCAAAGCTGGCCGGGCAGAAGTTTTTGAATTGTAACCTCAAAATGATCATCCTGGAGAAGGCAGATCTCAAAGCCGCCGATTTTTCCCGTGCCGATATCACCCAGGCGAGCTTTGCCGGGGCGAATTTGATCGGGGCAATCTTCCGGGAGGCCCACGGTAAATATGTAAATTTTGTCGGCGCCAAGGCAGATAAGGCGGACTTCCATAAGGCAAACCTGCCTATGTCCAATTTCACGGAAGCGAAACTCAAAGTATCCAACTTTGCGGACGCCTCCCTCGCCCAATCCCTTTTTATTAAAGGGGATTGTACAGGGGCACAATTCGTGCGGGCCCGTTTGCCTTACACCAATTTCTCTCACGCCATAGTAAAAGGAGCAGATTTTTCCCAGGCAGAACTGACGTATGCGGACATGCATGCCGTCCTGATGCATGAAGCCAGGTGGGATGGGGCCGATACGAGTACGATCTACAAAACGGATAAAGATCTCCTCGAAGCGGAACAATGGGAAGCAGGAGCTAAACTTAAAGAGATGACCTGAAGAGAGAGGTTATTGTCCGAGAATGTCATTGAGCGCAATGCCATGAACTCACCCCTGACGGAGGATCGGATCTCCCCTTTCCGCTTGGCCCTGGTGGTGTGTGGCGATCTCCCCCCGTCCCAGCTTGGCAATGCGATAAGGGGCAATGATCAAGACAAGACAACAGGCAGTTTGAGACGGAATTATTTGCCACCTTTCTCTTGGAAGCCAGCAAGACTTTACATTGAAATAGAGGTGTTGGCTGGAATTCACAACATCTACTTGCCCATGCCCTTGAACTTTTCTGGCGGGCATCAATAATATTTATTTCCTGTCAAAACCACTGACATGGTCAGTGGTGGTTTCCCTGCTCTCCTAAACACTTCCCGGTTCTGATGCGGCAAATGCATCGATTTATGAATCAACAATCCTTTTTCTTCACCTCCTTGGGTAATATTTAATTTGACTCAATTTGATATAAATTCAGGCCCTTGCAAAAAAACCTCATATCAGTTACTTTAATCAACAGTAAAATTCATCGTTTTCAGTGGAAAGCCTAAACCATATGGCAAATAATCCATCGGCTTTGATTACGGGGTCGATTCGTTCCTTTTTCACCTTGCTGGTATTGTCCTTTCTGCTCGCGGGCGCATCGGCAACGGGAGCCGAAGATGGTTCTCCCCGAGTAACAGACGGCATTCCCTTTAAAATTGGCGGCGATGTCCGGCTCAGGCAGACTTATTTCGACAATGTTCCCTACTACCGGGACAAATATTTTTCCGATACGAATTTCCTCCGTCTCCGCACCCGGTTATGGGCCGAGATACAGCCATGGGAAGACGTGAGTTTCAGGGGCAGGATATCAAACGAATTCCGATATTATTTTGAGCCGTCCGGCACCACTAACTACCGGTTTCCCGATGAAATCTTTGTCGACCAGTTATATGTGAATGTAAAGAAACTGTCCGGCGGCAGTCTCGATCTGAGGATAGGCAGGCAGGAACTGCGTTACGGAACCGGAAAAATTATCGCCAACGGCACACCGAAGAGCTCGGGGCGGACGGAATATTTCGACGCCGCCCGGGTAACCTGGAAGGGGATAAAGGATACCGAAATCGACATTATCGGCATTTACGACCGGCCGACCAATAATCTGGTCATCAATCCCCAAGGAAGGGACCTGACAGGTTATCCTTCCTGGCGCGAATGGATGACAGAAGCAGGATTCGGGATCTACATCAAAAACAAGTCACTCCCGAAGTTGACCATAGAGGCCTACAGTATCTATAAGCGTGAAAGCAGTTGGGAGTTTGACGGGGACCTTTACACGGACGTTGGGAGGGTACAGATTTACGATCCCGAAACAAACATGGTCAAGGTCCCAGCATTGCAATTCAACACCTTCGGCATGCGGATTATGCCTCAGTTTACCGATACGCTGGAGGGCAACTTCGAGGCCGCCTATCAAACGGGGTACTACGACGGCGGAACGCCCAAGACTGGATACATGGCCGACTTTCTCCTGAAATGGAAAATGCCGTTCCTGCATCGTTTAAAGCCGGTTCTGGGCGCCGGATGGTATTACACCTCAGGCCGAGATCCGTCTAAAGATACGGAGGAAGGGTGGGATTCGCCCTTTGCCCGCTGGGCGGGATACAGTGTGATTTACCAGACCACCTTGAGTTACGAAGGGGGAGGACGGTGGTCCAACGTAAATATGTACTATAGCGACCTGACCGTAAACCCCCTTCCGTGGCTGCAGAGTAACTTTATGATCGGTTACCTCTTGGCGCCGGTAAGAGACGGCGGCGGAGATGGAAACATCAGGGGTTGGCTGGCATCGATACGGGCCAACTTCCAACTAGCAGAAAGCATCCTCAGAAAAAACGACACCCTGAGGGGTGAACTCAGGTTGGAAATGTTAAAACCCGGGGATTATTATCCTGAGAATGACCTTGCGTACTATGCGCGCTGGGAGTTGGTCTATTCGTTTTGATAATTTTTACACCGGTACGTCCGGTAACATCGCCAATCAACCACCTTGTCATTATCATCGATTTCGTTTGAACATTACCAGAAGAAGTCCGCTAATCAATCATTTCTTCGTGAAATTAATAAGGAAAGCAAGAATACCATTGATCTCCGGGAAAATCAACTTCCATGATATGCAGGTTTCGATCGCAATTCAGCGATATGAAATAAAATTTCATTTCTCGCTTTAGTATTTGTTGTCAGTAAGGCTGATTGCGATAAAATATCAATAATGACGAGCTCCTGTTCGCCTACCTATACGTGTATCTATTTTTATTCCACTCGCATCCTTTTTCAGTCCATGCCTCTACGTCTTCTTCGAATTTAAATAGCTTTCCATTGTTGTTCCACCATACTCATTTCTTTGATTAATAACTTTAATTGTATCGGCAAGCGCAAATGAAGACATACACATTAAAACAATTACCAAGGCACATATGGTTTTTCTCATTATTTCCCTCCATCCACATATAGTTTTCCCTAATATAATTTGGAGAAAAAAGACAATAATAATGGGGTCTTTTCCGTTGCCGATTGGTTTCCTAACAATGCCAATATATTTCAACCATGTATCCGTTGGATAATGTTCCCAACATAAATGGTCATTAATATCGACAATTTTCGAAGAGCTACAATTATTAAGAATCTCGGTGACTTAGTTTATCGCGGACAAAGTCAATATTTGAACGTAGTTGGAAATAATTCTCTGCAAAACTGTGGGGTACTTTGAGTGAGATAACATCCCGTTCCAGTTTGTCCAGGCGATCAATGTATTCGTCCCGCCGGGAAGCCTCGTAATGGTTTGCAATATCGTTCTCAAGGAACTTCAGTTTGCCATAATGTTGCCGCAGACGGTTGAGTATCCGCTGGCGCCTGAAATTCGGCATTGAACGGATGATTGGATAGGCAAGGGCAATCAGCGGCATCAGCATAACGAACATCCGGTTAATGAACTCAGCCAACCAGAAGGGCATATAATGCATCATCCAGGGGGAGCCATTTTTGTAGTATCGGATCGCAACCTCGCTTTCCGGCACTGTTGGGTCTTTGTAAGAGGGGAATTCTCTGGCGTTGGAGAAAAACCCCTCCCGCCCATTCACTTCTTCCATCGCCTGCATGAAGAGCATCTGGATCGCCGGGTGCAGATCTTTATCAATCAACAGGCTGACGGTCGTGGCTAACAATTGTACATCATGGGGCGGTAAATTCTTGGCAAGGTCTATTGAACCCATGGGCAGTTGAACAGCTTCAATGAATGGGAGTTGCTTTGTATAGGCAGATACACGCTCAAAGCTCGCCAGATTCAACATGGGATTTCTCAACAGGTATTGTATTATTGGGGCTTCAAGGGTGTCCACAATGATCATGCCGTCAATCTCACCTCGCTGGAGTGCATTTACCGCATCTGGCCAGGGAATCTGTAAGACATTAGAAGCAACCGGAATGCTATTGAGCCGCAGGATGTTCTGGGCAAGTGTATTTGTACCGCTCCCCGGTGGTCCAATGGCAATTTTATGCAGCCTCAATGCCTCCACTGCTTGGATTTTCTTCCCAAGGCCCCCACGATGAAAGAACCATAATGGTTCATACCCGATACTCCCCAGACAAAGTAACCCTTCCACCTGTTCCGGCTTCAGCAGTCCTCCCTGAGCAAAAGCTGCCTGAACGGGGTCTTTTCGATCCAGGAGATGGGCCATATTTTCATTGGAGCCTATGGTTGGTAGTATTTCCAGGGTTATGCCATGTCGTTGAAAGAACTTCGCGTACTGACTTGCATAGAGTTGCGCGGAACTACCTTTTGGTCCAGTAGCAATCATCACATGACTCGGAGGAGCTGGTTTGGCAAACCATATTGCTAAACCAGTAGCAAATACCAGAAGAAGAATTAAAGGCCAAATTTCCTTTAGTATTTGTACCCAGTGAGACCATCTGTCCCTCAAAATCTCATGGGAAGCTACTATATGCTCTTTAACATCTTCTTTAATCGAACCCATTATGCATCCTGATATTTTTTTCGCTTCCCATATATGAGATAACGGCTATCCGTTGAGAGTAATATAATCTACAGTACCAAAGTTACCAAATTTACATTTCCTCTTTTATGATCTTGCACCACGCTGTTGAGTCAGCTAGAGTTCCGACATTATTTTGCACAAAGACAGGTAAAAGTAAACGATCTTAAATCAGATGCGCCATTTATTTCCAAGTGATACCTTGTATGTATGGCAGAAAATTGACATGCTTGATAGCAGGAAGCATACAATAAAAAGCCTCCTTAAATTTCGCAAGATAATGGTCAGTTTATCTCAAAGAATCAGGGGGCATAAGAGAAAATTGTTTGCCCACTGGTGTTGGTTTTCCGAGGGCTAACTTGAGGTACTCCAGCATCAATTCTGCCACCATCTGGTCTTTCGATGTTTTAACAAGTGATGCGGGGTTATCTGCTTTCGATCCGCTGATTTTACCGAGCTGTAGAGCCTCAGACCACCGTGCCTGCTGCATAGCACTATATATTTTTGTTAAATCATTTATCGGCATATTCGAAAGCCATTGATATGTGGAGATCATCTGATTCGGTGCAGGCAGTCGAGGTGACTCCAGGATCATCCTGTTGTCACGTGCAAAACGCTTCATACCGGCGATAATATTATTAGGCTGAACAAAATTGATTCCCGACCAGCCGGCACTGATCCATTGAAAAACGCCGTTTCTCATCATGACTGGCGAAATACTTGATTCCATATAAACACCGACTGAAAAAAAATCGTAAATGTAAGATTTGACCCAGCCAAGGCCGGCTTTTGCGGAGCCGGGTTCCCCCGAGTAGTAGTAGTTCCATTCGCTGTCACTGCCGAGGATATATCCTTTTTCCCCAACATTGGATTCGCCGATTTGCTTTGATACGGAGATCAGGACCTGACGACCTTTGTAATTGACCAAAATGAATGTTCTTTTAACATCATATTTATAATAGAGTCCGGTTGTGGGATCAGGGGTATTCGAATTATGTTGTAGCCCATGCAAGATCAATGGGGCTCCGGCTGGGGGTATGAGTTTCCAATTGCTTGGTAGCTTCTGGAATTTACCCTGGAGATCACTCCAAAGAGAATATCGCATGGAAGATGGTCTCGTGACAGCCGATGGGATAAGTGAGTTATAGGAATAGGCCATGAATCGAGAAAAGCTGATCTTTGTGTCGAACTCTTGATAGGCTCCTGGACATCCTTGGGATTCCAGTAAGGCGTGTTCTCTGTTTTGTTTCGGGCTTTGCACGTAGTCCACCAGGGTGGCAACATCTCGTTCATCAAGGCCGACCTTGGGATCATTGCAAAATTTCACCAGCCGCATTGCTGCTTCATTGATCGACGTGTGGGAATCTGTAGAACAATGGGCTGCGATTGTCAGATATGGTGTAATAAACAGTAAAGCAAGTACAACAGAAACTAATATCCAGCGGTAATAATTGATTTGTTTCATTTCAAATTCTTTAGAAATATAGTTGGAGTTTGTTTTCCCCGTTTGCTGCCTAGTTTACTTGCAGCGCAACACGGATCCTTGTATCAGATTTATTCCGGTTTTACATTTCAATTATTACAATTAAAATTTAGCATGATTAGAATAATCAAGGGAGTAACGCTTTCAGGATGCTCTGGAGGGTCAATTTGAACAACAATATTGCCGTCAAATGTTTGCGTCTTTCCACCTGCATTCATTGATCTGATCCGATTAGCCTATGTGTAGGGTTGTATTTGAATCCGGTGAGTTCGGTTTATGAAATAATAATATTTACCGGATCTTATGTCTCAACAAAATGAGAAACTGCCAAGTTTAAATTGAATTGAGAATTGCCATTTCAAATCTTCAAAGATGCACAATGCAGCGGGTAGGAATGGCGGGTTTTGGATAAAAACGGTCATTTTAAGACCTGACTTTATGCTTCCCTATGCTTACTCGGCGGAACAAATAATCCGCCGCGAACATCAAGAGGTTTATTTCACCTTTTTCAATCTGATTATATTGTCAAGTATTAACACCTTGTTTTCCAGTTTCCACTTCCTGGAAACCGGCGCCGCACCGACCAGATTGAGGATCAGGATGTCATTGTTGACGGTATAAGTCCCTTTCTGGGCGGCAATGACCGGATTCACGGAACCTTTAGGCATACTCTTCAGGATCTCCGGCGTTAATCGGGAGACAAAATCAAACGTACCGTCTTTGTTCAAGACAAGCTTGAAGAGAGCCTGGGGCATCCCATCCTGAAAACCCTGCCAGGTCCCAAACAGTTCTTTAACGACGACTTTTTTCGTGACCAGTGGCGCATCCGGTTTTGCGCCTTTTGATTCAAGAAATGCTACGATTGCATTCTTGCCGGAGCGTTTCGCATAACTCATGGCCGATTCACCGGCGCCGTTCTTCAGGTTAACGTCGGCACCCTTGTCGATGAGCAGTTCGACGATCTTGTCATTCCCTCTGCCCGCCGCAAGCATGAGCGCCGTTTCTCCACCGTGTTTTACAAGATCAGGCTTTGCACCTTCATCAAGGAGCAAGGCGACTTTTTCTAAGCCCTGTGACTGATCAGCGACCATAGCGGCCGCAATTAACGGTGTTCTGCCGTCGGAGGCCTGAAAATTAACATCCGCTTTCCTGTCCAGCAAAAATTTCATGATTTTGATGTAGTTCTTATGTTTAAAAGGGTCGGGATTCGTGGCCGCCATAACGAGGGGCGTCAGATTATTTGCGGAGGATCGCACGTCCATCTTGGCTCCCCCTTCAACCAGGGCCTCCACCATTTCCGGATCAGCCACGATGACGGCCGCTGTCAGGGCCGTATAACCCGCTTTATCAGGGGTTTCCGTTTTCGCCCCTTCCTTCATCAGGTACTTGGCCGTATCGATGTTTTTCGAGATGGCGGTGACATATAAGGCGGTGCGGCCGCTTCCCTGGGATAGAAGGTTGATATCAGATCCATTTTCCAGAAGGAGTTTGACGGCGTCAACAAAACCTAAGAAGGCTGCCAGATGCAAGTCTGACCCATCGGCCGACAGATAGTTCATTTTGGGCTTGAAGGTGAGGAACTTCTTTAGATATGCTAAAATTACCGGTTGATTCTGATTCTTGCAGCCGATGGCCGTTCTGAGCGGTGTGGAGCCGTTGTTGTCTGCCATGTTGATGTCTGCACCTTTGGCGACAAGAAAGTCCAGCACATCGTATTTCTTGTGTAAAACGGTGGCTGTCAGTACGGATGCCCCTGACTTGTCCGGCAGATTTATTTTTGAGCCGTGGCTGTGGAGAAGTTTAACCATCTCCAGATTTTCCTTTTCTACAGCGAACCAGAAGGCCGTCTTGCCGCCTTTTTCCCGCATCAGGACATCGGGTTTTTTCGTATGGGCCAAAAGACGTTTGACCGTATCGAGATGATTCATTGCGGCAGCCAAAATTAACGCTGAATTCCCTTGTGACAGCGGTGCACCATTTGTCCGGTCCCTGGCGTTGATATCGGCGCCTTTTTTCAGCAAAAGATCAACGATTTCCGTTTGTCCGTTTTCTGCGGCAATAAGCAGGGGCGTACGTTCCCACGTATTACCGAATCCGTCCTCATGGGTGCCCCTCTTGTTGACGTCCACCTTGGACGCTTGAATGATCACTTTCGCGACTTCCCACCTCTTGCCGTAAGAGAGGGCAAAGCACAGCGGGGTTTCCATTTTATAAACCGCATTCACATCTGCCCCGCTGTCTATTGCGGCCTGGACCTTGGCAACACTATCGTTAACGATGGCCTGATAAATCGATGGCCGGGACTCCTGTCCGGCTTGTGCGGAAAGCGGCATAACGACGCTGCATGCGAGCAGCAGCAAAAGAGCTGTTTGAAAAAACCTAGACATTCTCACTTGGTTCTCCTACGGATTCCTGTTGATGTTTGTTTTCTCTTTTTCGGTGGGTTTCCCGTCGGCGCCACAATATTTCACATATGTGTCAGGTGGCCCCATCCCTCCAAGAAAGAGGCCACCCATATCATGCTCATCGAGGAAATGACATCGCTAATAACTGATCGAACTGAAGCATTTCGTTGAGGTTAAAAATTTGTATGGCAGGAAGAAGCGTGTCTGCTCCAGAAGGGGAAAATTGGCTTTCAGGTGTATGCGCGGTTTCGAACCATATTCATTGACTTGGCCAAATTGGCCTATGTGCGGACTTGTATTGTATGCCGTGGAAAACGTATGACTCGTCGGTTAAAGTCCGACCGTGGGATTTCGGTAGTTCACCCACGTAGCTTGAGGGAGGTGTAAAGGGTAACCTAAAGCATCAAGTTTCCTGACAAAGGCTCCTTTTAGGGAGCCGAGCAAACTTGCGGGCCGCAGCGCGAGCGA
>JANXZC010000156.1 GCA_025355725.1 Syntrophus sp. (in: bacteria) | reverse complement strand
CGCTGACCGGCTTCGGCAGTCTCCACGGTCTGATTGTGGACCTGAATGCTCCGGATTTTGGCCTTCAACCGGGAGGGAAGAATTTCTACGTCATCACCGACGCTGATGCTTCCGGAAACCAGGGTCCCCGTCACCACCGTGCCGAATCCCTTCATCGTGAAAACCCGGTCCACGGGCAGGCGAAAGACGCCGTGATCCTTCTTTTCTCCCACCTCCGACGCCAGGACATCCAGGGCCTGCACTAGATCCGTCAACCCGGCCCCGGTTACCGCCGAAACGGGAACAATGGGCGCATCGGCAAGAAAGGTCTCCCCAAGATACTCATTAACATCGTCCATGACCAGGGACAGCCAGTCCTCATCCACCATGTCGATCTTGGTCAGGGCTACCAGACCTTTACGTATCCCCAGGAGGGTGCAGATGTGCAGGTGTTCCCGCGTCTGGGGCATGACCCCTTCATCGGCGGCAATGACTAGGACGAGAAGATCGACGCCGGAGGCCCCGGCGACCATGTTCTTGATGAACCGCTCGTGACCTGGAACATCCACGATACCCAGGACCAGCCCTCCGGGGAGCTGCAAAGAGGCAAAACCCAATTCAATGGTAATGCCCCGCTCCTTCTCCTCCTTAAGGCGGTCCGTGTCGATACCGGTCAGGGCCTTGACCAGGGAAGTCTTCCCATGATCCACATGACCGGCGGTTCCAAGCACAATATGCTTCATCGTCTATTTGCCTCTCCTCATGGGCAGATAACAGACTCCCCGAATTTTCACAATGAAAATGTCCCTGCCGTCCCTGGCTACGGAGGAATGTCCGCACTGAACCGGCAAGGATCTATTACTATTCCTATTATATTATTCTCTTGACAAAGGGAGGGCTGTTATCGCAGAATCCCGCCGCTCCTTGGGGGGCATCCTTGGGGCCAAGACGGCACAGCCGGATTCGGCCAAAGAAAAAATGAAAACGGAATGAGACCGGCAAAAAGGAATTAAGGTGTATCGCCGGCTAGCAGGAAGCAGGAGATCCGATGAAATTCGAGGGTATTGTTACTATCGTTCGCCTTCCCTTTTTGATCCTCGCTTTGATCCTCGGGATTCTCGGCGCCGCCGTCGCCTGGTATGAATCGCGACGGTTCGGCACGCCGTTCGATCTGGGGTACGCCTTCCTCGCTACGTTTGGGTTGTTGCTCGCCCATGCAGCGGTCAATATTTTCAATGAGTATTTTGACTGCCGAAGCGGTCTTGATTACCGGACCCGGCGAACGCCGTTCAGCGGCGGCAGCGGCGCCATCCCCCGGGGCCTGCTGACGGTCCAGGAAGCCTTGTGGCTCGGCATGGGCTGCTTCTTCTTCCTTATCCCGATCGGCGTTTTCTTTATCCTGATGAAGGGTTGGATGCTCGTGCCGCTCCTGATTCTTGCCGCGCTCCTCATCGTCCTTTACACCCCTTTAATTCTTAAAATGGGCTATCCCGAGTGGTCTCCCGGCCTGGGGCTGGGCATCCTTCCCGTTATGGGCGCCTACTTTGTCCATACCGGCGCATATTCCCTTACCGCTTTCATCGCTTCGATGCCATCCTTCTTCCTTGTTCATAATCTGCTGCTCCTCAACGAATTCCCCGACGTCGAAGCGGATATCACAGTGAAGAGACGGACCTTGCCCATTGTTTTCGGAAAGAAGAAGGCCGCCGTGGTCTTCTCCGGCGTTACCCTGATGGTTTATCTCTGGATTGTCGGGGCGGTGACGCTCCGTTATATGCCCGCCTTCACCCTTTTGGCCCTTCTGACGCTGCCCCTCGCCATCCAGGTGATCAAGGGGGCATTTCGTTATGAGGAGAGGGAGGCATTCCTGAATGCCATGATGAAAAACGTCCAGGTCGTATTGCTGACCCAGGCTCTCATCGCAGCCGGCTATATCCTGGGCGGAATTTTTTCGGGGTCACGGTGCGGGTTCTAAATTTCCTACAAAACCAACACAGCCGCATAGCTGAATGATATCTTTGGGCAAGCGACCACTTTGAATCCCAGCTCCTGAGCGGTTTTCAAGGTATTGTTAAAATTTCTTTTCGTAACATGGAAAAGAGGCTCGGCAATCAAAAATTTGGCATCCGGCTTCATGATCTCTTTTACATTCGTGAGAAATTGCCCAACCTCCGGAACTTCGTGGACCATCCAGAACGCCAATACAAAATCGGTCTTCACAGCTAAACCAAAATCATTAGACCTGCTCAGATGGGTGGTGAGGTTTGCGGCAAGTCCCGCCGCGGCTGCCCGCCGCTGCAAGGACGATAGCATCCTTTCCTGAATATCCACGGCAATGACCCTGCCCCCGTCTCCTGCCAATCTGCACATAGGTAAAGTAAAATAACCCTTCCCCGGCCCGATATCCACGACCGTATCCCCGGGCTTGATGTATGGCGCAATGATTTTGCCGGGATCGTGGAATATTTTGCGCAGCGGATTGTCAAAGGTGAAGCATAACCAGGACGGACAGACGTGTTTTCCCCTTACAAAAAGCTTATCGAAAATACTGTTTTGTTTCATCTTTTAGCCCTCCAACAACCGAAGATAATCCTTCGCCGATTCGTAGCAAACGGAGATGATCAAATCCAGAAACGGCCGGTCATCCTGGCGATGTGATCTCTCCAGGGCTTCGATATATTGCCGCCTTAAAATCGGCGGGATTACCGCAATAGGATATCTGCTTCAACTCTTGCGACATTTCCAGTTGTAGCTCCCGACTTCACCATATAGACATCGCCATAATCGCTTTCGCCAACCTGTTGATGTCTCCCTCAATTTTTGCCAGCGGCGTGGCGCTTCGTATTCGTAGAAGTGGCGAAATAAGGGGTTCATGGGTCACACCTTTTCTTTTTCCCTTTGTTCTCGATCTCCTCCAATGCCTTGATATCCTCCGCATCGGCGGCGAGGGTTTCGTCCTGGCGGCGATGCTCATCAAAGGCGTCATAGCGCTCATGGGCTATTTGTTTCATCTCGTCGGCGCTGATTTTGCCGGCATGTTCCAGCACCGGGCGTTCATTAAATTCCAACAGGCGATCAACATTTTGCCGCCAATAATTGAGGGTGAGTCCCTTGCGCTCCTTGGTGCGCAGTTCGGCTTGTTCGAGGAAGATGACCACCAACCGGTTGAGGGTGTCCACTTCGTCTTCCGTCAGGTAGTTCTTGGCAACGATGACATCGTGCTTGCGAACCCGTGATCCGCTCCAGGTGGTCAGCGCCATATTGGGGCTTTCCGGGTCGGCACGGCTGACGACAATCTCAGCAGCGGTTTTTTTGGTCACCGCGAAGAGCAGTTTGTTCTGCACTTCGGCGAAAAAGATCTGCGCCTCACGGTCGTCGGAGCGGTAATCCTGGCTTAAAGCAAAGAGATCGCGGACTTTTTGGTAGAACCGTTTCTCCGAGGCGCGAATCTCGCGAATACGGGCCAGCAGCTCATCAAAATAGTCCCAACCGCCGGGATTCTTAAGACGCTCATCATCCATGACAAAGCCTTTGACGAGATATTCGCCCAGGTGGGTAGTAGCCCACTGACGAAATTGGGTGCCCCGGGGGCTTTTGACGCGGTAACCCACGGCAAGAATCATCTCCAGCCGGTAGAGCTTGGTTCGGTAGCGCTTGCCGTCGGCGGCAGTTGTCAAGGATTCCTTGACAACTGAATTTTCCGCTAATTCCCCCTCCGCCAGGATGTTCCTGATGTGGAGGCTGACGTTTTGTTTGGTCGTGGCAAAAAGTTCGGCGATCTCCATCTGGCCTAACCACGCGCTGCCGTCGGCAGCACGCAATTGCACTTGAGACGCGCCGTCTTCGGTCCGATAGAGAATCAATTCTTTGCTCATGTCGTCACCTCCTTCAACATCGCCAGAATCTCTTTTTCCAATCCGTTGATGTCTTCCTCAATTTCTTCCAGCGGGCGATAGGGCAGGACTTCGGCTTTGAGATAGCCTTCGCAGTGATCCTGTACCAAGGATAGCATGTCGGTGACATCCACCTTGGACGTTTTCTTCTTGCCGCGATAATCGAGGGGCAGCCGCCAGAGGAATATTCACAATGGTGACATCGGGAAGACGTCCTTGCCCTAAAACATCAGTAGCATCAAGTATTTCTATTCCCACGAGCTTTTCACCAAGCCCGATATTCAGAGCAATTTCCTCATTCAGTCTTACAGTGCGGCATTCGTGCTTGCCTTCGATTAGTCTGATATAAAGGGCATCAACTTCCGGATCATAACTTATTTTCATCTCTTCCTCTTTTCAAAACCCCTCTCATGACTTCGCATTATCTCAACTATGATACGATTCTTTCTGTGCGGCACAAGTTTTCGCCTTTTATCTTCTTAATATTAGCACGTTAAACGCCGATAAATTTTTTCATAGCCGACAAAAATGCCTTGCCCTCATCGATTTTCAAGGAGGCGACGGGTTCAACAATCTCCTCATCGATGTCATAATCGGCAATCTCTCTGATTTTACGGGCGTTAATTAGCATTTTGTGGAATTTTGGGTCGATTCTCCCCGGTTTGGCAAAATAGTAACCAAAGGCGGCCTCAACTGCCGAGTGCTTAATGACGTCAATTCCTTCGTTCTTTAAAAGCGCCTGGGCGGCATAATACATGGCATAATAGATCTTACTTGCCGCGTCCGGAGCATGTCCTCCTCCCAATAAATCTTCTGCCACTTCCATGGCATGGTCGGCTTTATTCAGATACCTACAGACTTCATCCTTCATATAGAAATGCCCTCTTTTTCAACATGGCGGTAAAATGACAGGCCTTTTTCTGACGCTGCGCGGAACCGCTCCTCGGAGAATACTTTCAGAGAAATTATGGGTTTGAAATCATAATCCCACATGACGCCATAAGATAGCTCATCGAGGGCATTCTCGATTTCCGGCGTCTTTTCATCAACCAGGGCAACCAAGTCAAGATCTGAATTTTCCGTACCCGCGCCCCTGGCACGAGACCCATAAATAATAAATTTTACCAAATGCTTATGCAATTCGGCAGACAACCTGCTCTTCAATTCCAGGACAATCTTCCGGTCCTGTTCTTTCAATTCTCCTGTCATGTTAAATCCCTCCCGTAATTCATTTATGACCACCGCTATTCCTGCGTTTTCTACCTTTTCCGCCGTGTTTATGTCATCACCATTCCCCTCCAGAACTAAAGGGCAAAACTTTTTCTTCGTCGTTAATTACCTAATAATATAAAGCTATTGCCATATGCCGGGATCCGGCATACAACTCAACATCAACCATGAATTCCGTTCACGCCGGAATGACCAATCGCTACGAAATCCGACTTTTTACGAGAATATTCTCAATGTCAATGACTTTATTCGAAACCAATCTCCTCCAAGAGTCGCATTCGCTCATTACTTAGCTGCTTTCTTTTAATGCTTGCCCGTTGACGAGCGATCCATCTGCCAAGTATGGGGTTGTCTGCAAATCTTTGTGGAACGTGACAGTGACCATTCAGTTCCTTGAATTTAATCAGTTCTGAAAATCTTTCTGACCATGTTGCATCAATAGGTTCCCAAACAAAACCGATCTCGTTTAGACGTGTAATCCGTTCGCGATTTATTTTTCCTTTTGAATAGTTACGACGTTGCACCCCTACCCAATGACTAAGCTTTGGGTTTTCTCCCCACTTGTCGGGAACATCACAGTGTCCAATCTTTGCTTTAAACAGAGAAAGTTCTGAAAATCTTTTTTCCCAGATATTTTGGCGAATATCCCAAAGAAAGCCAACATCTTCTAACTTCTTGATCTGCTCTTCATCCAGCTGCCCTGTTTTATATTGACGACGCTGCCTATTTACCCAATTGCTGAGTTCAGGGTTCCTCTGCCAACCCCGAGGCACATTGCAGTTACCGTATAAATTCTTAAATTCAAGAAGGTTGGCATACATCTCATTCCATTTGTCCTTTGGTTTCCAATTGAATTTGATGTTCTCCAAACGCTGGATTTGACTTTCACTTAATTGATTTATTCTTCGTTTACTGCGCTGGTAAGATACCCATTTCCCAAGCTGTTGGTTTTCAGGCCATTTTATAGGTACATCCGCGTGACCATAGATTTTATAATATTTTAATAAATTCGAGTAATTACCTTCCCAGCTGGAATCAATAATGTCCCACAAAAACCCGATTTCATCTAAGCGACCGATTCGATCCGTGCTTAATAGGCCCCTCTTTTTATTGCGGCGCTGATTGTTAACCCATGTTCCAATCTTCGGGTTTTCAGACCAATCCTTGGGTACCATGCAATGATCACATACTTTTTTAAATTCAAGAAGCTCCGAAAATCTTTTCTCCCATAAATCCTCACGTGTATGCCATATAAAGCCAATTTCGTTCAATCTTCTTAAATAGTAACTACTCAGACGATTATTGCGCTTCATTTGCCGCTGATTTGAAACCCAATTGGCTAATGCAGGATTTTTATGCCATCGTTGTGTAACCTTGCAGTGTCCTTTAATTTTCTTAAATTCACATAAACTGGAAAACATTTTTTCCCAAGTTTCTTTTTTTTCCGCATCATGATCAATGATGGTAAAGCCTAACGACTCTAATTGCTTTATTCGCTCCGGGCTTAACTTGCCCTCTTTCCATAGCTGACGAATCCGATCAACCCATCGGCTAAGTTTAATATTTTCAGACCATTTGTGAGGTATATTGCAGTGTCCACTATTTTTTTTAAATTCCTGAAGCATTCCGAACATCTTATTCCAAACGGCGGCCTGAGTATCCCATATAAAACCGATTGTATTAAGTCTTTCTATTCGATCGACCGATAAGCGATTCTTCTTCCAAGCACTGCGTTGCTTTCCAACCCAATGACTGAGTTTTAAGTTCATCGGCCATTTATCCGGAACATTACAATTACCAGTGGCACTTTTAAATTCAATCAGGGCCGAGTAATTTTCTTCCCAGCTATTCTGAATGGTATCCCAAATCAACCCAATCTGTTCCAAACGTACTATTCGGTCCGGGCTCAACAATCCTTTTCTGTAGTTCTCCCGTTGGGTGCCAACCCAATAACTGAGACCAGGATTTTCAGGCCAGGACCTCGGCACATTACAATGGCCAGATTTTTCTTTAAACTCCATTAATGCTGAAAACATCTCATTCCAATTTGTTTCAAGAACATTCCATTCAAAACCAGCTGCTTCAAGCCGATTGATCCGATCTTCACTTAACTTTCCGTTCTTCCAGAATTCGCGTTGCGTGAACACCCACCTGCTCAGTTTCAGATTTTCAGGCCATCGACTTGGTATGTTGCAGTGTCCGTGATGTCTCTTAAATTCTAACAATCTTTCATACATCGACGCCCAGGATGCCAATCTGTCTTCAATTTCATCAAATACTTTAATTATTTCTTTTGTTTCATCGATTACCTGAAGAGTTGGCGCGTATACTTCAAGACCTAAGTCGGCCCGTTTTGCCTTTTCCAGATTTTTTGCATCCTCTAAATCCTGCAAAAAATCGCCAGCCCGAATACTGCTGAAATTATTCACAAAGTCAAATATTATAGGTGCTTGATCAGCGCCCACCTGTATGCAGCGGCCAATTTGTTGATAAAAAACAATGGGACTTTCCGTGGGGCGAAGTAGAATAACGGCGCCAACGTCAGGAAGATGCAGACCTTCGTTGAGCATATCTATGGCAAAAAGTAGATGAACGGTATCTTTCGCATGGCTTTTCTTGAAGTTCTCCAGATTACGGTCACTTTCCGGATCGGCACTTATAACTCTATATACTTTTCGCCAGCGGTGTATTGCTGCCTTTTGAAACCATTTTTGAACTTCAACCTCCATTTCATCTAAATGATTTTGATCTTTGCAAAATACTATAAGTTTATTGATATTTGGGCGAAGATGTTTCGCTAAAATTTGGGGAACGCCCAAGGTTTTTTCCCAGTTAATGGCTAGTTGATTGATTTCTCCCTCAATTTTCTTCTTCTTTTCCTCAGAAAAATTACTTTTAAATAGCTTATCTCGCAATTCCTCAATCTCTTCAACCAGCGTGTATAGCGCGGCTACATAGGTTGGCACCGGGAGAATTCTTCTTATGATCGCTTCTGCTAAAGAGATATCTGCGGCAACCACCCCTGCGAACAATTCATCACTCATGTCTCTGCTGTCATCTAAATAACGGATGGGGGTCGCAGTTGTGCCCATAACGTAGGAATCGCCATAGGCAGTTAATACCCGCTGAACCCCTGCGCCCCAAACCTCAGCGCCGCACCTGTGAAATTCATCAAGGACAATAAGATCAATATCTAAATTTTCGATTTGCTGTTTCTTGAGATGTGCAACTTTTGCGTAAGTCATGAAGGTTGTGGATTGTGTTGCCCAGGGGACTTTGCCTTTTTGTTGATCAAGAATATAACGAGACGGGGCAAGGACCAGCGTTTTTTGTCCCAAGAAATCAGACATCACCTTGGCGATGAGCATGCTTTTCCCTGTGCCAGTCGCCTGGACGACTGCCACATAATTTCCTTCTCGCCATAATCTTTTTACATTTTCATATGTGCTTTTATTATGAGCATAAAGTTCAATTTCCGGTTCTGTTTTCATATCCGGATTATAGTCTTCAATGAGATCGGCGATATGGCGCCAGCCGGATAAAAGCATATTGAACTCGCCGAGTTTACTTGCTTCTGCAACAAATCCATTGAGTGCAATAAGTTGAAATTGCTGGCAGTCATATTGACGCGCCGCTTTTTGTTCGAATTTTATAAGTTCAATTTTGGTCTGATCGAATGTTAAAGGTTTAACGTGGTTTTTTGCCTGAATAACCATTGCGGCTTTTGCGGGTGTCTTCGGATGATATAGCAGGATATCGGCCCCAAAATCATGCTTTCCACCCTGAATATTTGTAAGCCAACCCTTACCCCGATAAAGTTCAGCCAAATACCATTCAAAAATGTCGCCCTTGACCTGGTAATCGAGAGATTCAAGAATGAATTTGATGCCTTCACAGTCCTTTTCCTTTGTGAGCTGTAAAAGCTTTGTTTTATGAGCCACCATGCCGTTACAATACCTCAACTATCCTGGACGCTATACCGCTGCCGAAGTATGCTGTCCCGCGCGCAGACGCTTAGTCTCTTCAAGGGCTGCATCCTTCATCTCCCAGACTTCCTGCAATGCCTTACTCATCTTCGTTTTCATAGGTTGTTTTTTGCAATTATTAGCCGGTTTTCAACTCTTCCCGCCCTCCGTGACGGAGCTTTTTCGAGGGGGATGTCGGAGCTCCGACATACATCAAGCACATTATATTATTAAGAAATTGACGACACGAAAAAAATTTATCCCTCCGACAAATGCCCCTAAATCCTTTTCAGGCTAATTCGTGCGGCGGCGGATTCTACCTCGGCGCGGGATCAAGGAAACCGTTAATCGCTTCCTGAAGGGCTGTCAGTGATTCGTTGACGGCGATGCGATCATCGTCGGACCAGTTCGCCACATCGGCGTCGGTTATTTTCCCCCGCGTTTTGTCAAGCCACTTTTTCAGCTCCGGCGCTGTTGGCGGCACTGTGGTCCCCTTTTTACGTCCTTCCGCTTGTCGCGCCATTTTTTCCTTGTATTCCTGCCACGCAGTCAGCATGCTCCGCCCCTGCTTCCGCCGGGCGATCTCGATAAGAGTATTTTTTGAGACGCTCCGGTCGCCACGGCATTCGTCCCGGATCTCCTGGGGCAGACGGTTCAGGGAAAGGATCTCCGTGAGGGTCGTCCGGGCCTTGTTGATGACTGCGGCCAACTGTTCCTGAGTGTAGCTTCGTTCATTCATGAGGCGTTGCAGGGCCTCCGCCTCTTCGACGGCGGTAAGGTCCTGGCGGATGAGATTTTCCACCAGGGCGATCTCGGCGGGGTTGCCGTCAACCATCATGGCCGGGATCGTTAGAATACCCGCTCTTTTGGCGGCCGCCAGGCGTCGTTCTCCGGAGACGACGGTCAGGTATCCCTGCTCGCCGGGGAGGAACAGAAGGGGCTGGAGAATACCGTGTTTCTTGATGGAGTCCGTCATCTCGATCATCGCCGCCTCGTCGAAAACTTTGCGGGGTTGATTCGGATCGGGGCGGAAATCAATGATGGAGATATAATAGAGCTTGCCTTTTTCATAAGTCGGGGTGTCGGCCATGATCTTGCGTCCTCCTGATCAGAATATTATAAAGATTGTTGGGAAAGTAATACTCAGATTATAGATATAATCAAGAAAAAAATGGTGCCGGGGATGTTGATTATTATTTGAATTTACTGTAGAAGAACTAAATATTTGAAGAAAAAGGGAAAGGAGGAAAGTCTATGGCGGAAAATAAACCTCAGCTTCCTGATATGTTCTGGAAGTGCGGCAATTGCGGCAATACGATTCAGGTTGAGAAACCGCCCCAGGAGTGTCCGGCCTGCCGGCAGCAATGTGAGTTTCTCAATGTGACCTGCTACACCCCCGATTGCGGATTTACAGGAATTGACCAACGCCTGAAGTAGCGTTACATCACAGCAATTTAAAAGACAGGAGGAATAAAATGGGTAAATCGATCAAGGGAAGCAAAACGGAAAAAAACCTGCTGGCAGCCTTTGCCGGCGAATCACAGGCCAGGAACCGCTATACCTACTTTGCCAGCGCCGCCCGGAAGGAAGGCTTCGAGCAGATCGCTAATATCTTCTTGGAAACGGCGGAGAATGAGAAGGAACACGCCAAGGTATTCTTCAATCATCTCGAAGGCGGAGAGACAGAGATTACGGCCGGCTATCCTGCCGGGATTACCGGCGATACAAAAGCCAATCTGGAAGCCGCGGCGGCGGGGGAACAGATGGAGTGGACGACCCTTTATTCCAATTTTGCCGCCATTGCCAAGAAAGAAGGTTATCCGGAAGTGGCCCGCTCCTTTGAGCAGATTGCGAAAGTGGAGAAATTCCACGAGGGACGCTACCGTGCCCTGATCGCCAATATCGTCAAGGGCGAGGTCTTCAAGAAAAAGCAGAAGGTCAAATGGCATTGCATCAACTGCGGTTACGTCCATGAAGGAACGGCGCCTCCGAAGAACTGCCCGGCCTGTCTCCATCCCCAGTCCTATTACGAAGTCCTGGCGGAGAACTTTTAAGCAGGGAAGCATGAAAAGCTACCGCAAGGAACTATGGTTCACCGTGCCCGACCGGCGCGGTTTCATCAATATCACCCCTCAGATCCGGCAATGCCTGCGGGAAAGCGGGATCGCCGAGGGGCTGATATTGGTCAACGCCATGCACATCACCGCCTCGATCTTCATCAATGATGACGAGGCGGGTCTCCACGCCGATTACGAGATCTGGCTCGAACTGCTCGCCCCCCATGCGCCCGTCTCCCGCTACCGCCATAACCGGACGGGGGAGGACAACGGCGACGCCCACCTGAAGCGCCAGATCATGGGGAGGGAGGTCGTCGTCGCCGTGACGGCGGGAGACCTCGATTTCGGCCCCTGGGAGCAGATCTTCTACGGGGAGTTCGACGGCCGGAGGCCCAAGCGGGTTTTGGTCAAGATCATCGGCGAGTGATGACGGGCCAGTGATCTATCTCAAATTATTTCTGACCGCCGTCCTCTGGGGGGGAACGTTCGTCGCCGGCCGGATCGTCGCCCGGGAGGTGGAACCGGCGGCAGGGTCCTTCCTGAGATTTGCTGTCGCTTCCCTACTGCTGCTGGTCATGACCTGGCAGGCCGAGGGACGTCTGCCCATCCCGCGCCGGAAACAAATGATACCGCTCTTGCTGTTAGGAATAACGGGAGTGGCGGCTTACAATATCTTCTTTTTCCTCGGCCTGAAAATCATCCCCGCAAGCCGGGCGTCCCTGATTGTCGCCACCAACCCCGTTTTTATCGCCCTTGGTTCCGCCCTCCTTTTCAAAGACCGGCTGACCCCGGGAAGAATGGCGGGAATCGCTCTTTGTCTCACCGGCGCCATCGTCGTCATCTCCCGGGGAGATATCATCGCCCTGCTCAGCCACGGCATCGGGCAGGGAGAGACATTTATCCTTGGCTGCATCGTCAGCTGGGTTAGCTATTCCCTTGTCGGGCGGGGGGTGCTCAAAGAGATCTCTCCCCTCGCCGCAGTCACCTACGCCTGTCTCATCGGAACCTGTCTTCTGGCAGTTCCTGCCGTTTTTGAAGGAATGTTCTCAGCCTTCACGGGCTATTCCCTCACATCCTGGTTGGGGATTCTTTTTCTGGGAATTCTGGGGACCGTCGTTGGCTTCATCTGGTACTATGAAGGGATCAAGACCCTGGGCCCAACCAGGGCCGCCGTCTTTATCAATTTTGTCCCCGTCAGCGGCGTAATCCTCGGCTGGCTGATCCTCGATGAAAGGATCAACCTTTCCCTCATCCTGGGTGCACTCCTGGTCATAAGCGGGGCTTGGCTGACGAACCGTTAAGATTTAATTGACACCCAATATTACTTGTCCTATATTTTCAAGGTCGAAGATAATTTCTTCCCATTGGTTATTGGGATACAAAGTGTTTGCAGACTAGCCCTCTGTGTTGTGGGAGGTTGCCATGAAGCATTTGAAGTTGATCCTGGTCGGCGGATTAGCCTTACTGCTGATCGTAGCCATTTTATCGTTCATCCTCATTCCCACCTTAACCAGGCCCTTTCTGGCTAAAAAGCTCACCGAGACCCTCCATCGGCCCGTCGCCGTGGAAGGGATGTCCTTCAATCCCTTAACCCTGGCCGTCCACCTGCAAGGCGTCGTTATCGGCGATCGGGAAGGAAAGGAGCCGTTCGTGGCTCTGGACGAACTGCGAGTAAATGTCGCCGGCATGTCTTCCTTAGTGCGCCGGGCAGTCATTATCGATGAAATCATCCTGTCCGGCCCCCGCGTACGAATTATGCGTCTTCCCGACGGAACCTACAATTTCTCCGATCTCATCCCTAAGGAAGAGAAAGCAAAAACCGATAAGGTTTTCGCACCGCCGGGGTTCTCTCTCAACAACATCCAGATTCGCGGGGGGAGCATTGACTTTGACGACCGGCCCAAGGGGACGCGGCATAAAGTCCGGGAACTGATCCTCGATATCCCCTTCATCTCCAACCTTGACTATCAGGCAAAGCGCTACGTGGAACCCCGTTTCTCCGCCTTGATCAACAACGACCGTTATATACTTCAGGGACGCTCTCTTCCTTTCTCCGCCTCCCGTGAAACGAGTGTCGACCTGGAGATCCAGAACCTGAACCTCCCCCAATACCTGGCCTATATCCCGGTAAAAACAGCTTTTCAAATACCGTCGGCCAAGTTGGACGCCAAGCTTACCATGCGGTTCCTCGTCCCACCGCAGGGGAAACCGACACTCCAGGTGGCCGGCCGGGTTGACCTGAGGGAGCTAACAATGGAAGATCTCCGGCGCCAGGCCATTCTCCGCCTTTCCAAGCTGGAAGTCGTGATCGCCGCCTTGGAACCCATGGTTCCGGCGGTTCATCTTACCTCGATAAACCTTGTGAAGCCGGAACTTGTCGTCAGAAGGGACCGGGGCGGATCACTCCAGTTAGCCAATCTGTTTCCCCCGGAACGTCACGAGAAGCAGGGAAAGAAGACGGCAGCCAAAGGCAAGGCAAACAAAACCAAGGGAGACGAAGGAAAACTTCAGGTGAGGATTGATCACCTGAGTATGGAGGGCGGGGTCGTCACGATTTTCGACGACGCGCCGCCGGAACGGGCAAAAATCGTCGTGGACCCGATCCGCTTCAAACTGGAGGGCTTTCCCCTGGCCAAAGGAAACAAGGCCATGCTGGAGCTTGACCTGACCCTGGACAAAAAGGGGACCGTCGCCATCAAAGGTCCCATCGGCCTTGATCCCCTCGATCTGCAACTGGAGTTGGCATTGCGACAAATACCCATCCGTTCATTTGAACCCTACTATGCAGATAAAGCCCGCGTCAATGTCGTCCGGGGGATGATTGCAGCGACAGGAAATCTCCGTGTCGCCGCCGAGCAGAAAGGCCCTCCTCGGGTAAATTATACAGGGCAATTGGCCGTAAGCGATTTCGCCTCCCGGGACAAGGCCTTCGGCAACGACTTCCTGAAGTGGCGGATGCTCTCCCTTGATGGTGTGGACGCCCATTCCCATCCTTTCCGCCTCAATATCGGTAAAATAGGCCTCCGGGACTATTTTGCCCGGGTGGTCATCAACACCGACGGGTCCCTAAACCTTCAGCAAATTTCCGCCGGGGGTCAGGGACCGGCGCAGGGAATGACTCCAGTCGCCGCCAAGGCGACGGCGCCTCCCGCCAAAGGGCTTCTACCTGCCGCATTATCGCTGTTTAAGGATATTCGCATCGGACGCGTGGATCTCGACCGGGGCACCATCGACTTCGCAGATCGGTTCATCAAGCCTAGCTACTCGGCCCGGATGCGCAATATGACAGGGAGCGTCACCGGCCTCTCCTCAGAGGAGATCTCCCGGGCGGCGGTCAGTCTCCGGGGGAATCTCGAGCGCGGTTCGGACATCCTGATCAAGGGGCGGATCAATCCCCTCAGCCAGAGCCAATATGCCGATATCGCCATGCAGTTCAAAGACATCGAACTGAGTCCGGTGACGCCCTATACGA
>JANXZC010000132.1 GCA_025355725.1 Syntrophus sp. (in: bacteria) | reverse complement strand
TCATCGGCATTACCGCCGGACTCCTTGCCCAGATGATCCACGGCCTCTTCGATCCCGGCTTCAAAATTCTCATGAATCTTTCCACCCTTGTCTATGCAATGTTCGGAATTGTCGGCGCCATCAGTCTCATCGGCAGAAAAGGGGAAACTGCCTCAACGCTCAGCACAGGCACAACATGACAAAGAACGCAAGGTCGTCAGTATGAACAGACCGAGACTGACCATTATCGTTGTCAACTGGAATACCGTTTCCCTGCTGAGAGACTGCCTTGACTCCCTGCTGGGCAAAGAGATGGGGATAACCCAGGAGATCATCGTTGTGGATAACGCCTCGGCAGACGGCTCTCCCCAAATGGTCGCAGCAACATTCCCCTCTGTCCGGCTGATCTGCAATAATGAAAATCGCGGTTTCGCCAAGGCCAATAATCAGGCCCTCAAAGAAGCTGAAGGGGATTACATCCTCCTTCTTAATTCGGACACCGTGGTTCCCGATAATCACATCTTTACGGAATGGCTGACTTTTATGGATCGCTATCCCGAAGCAGGGGCAAGCGGTTGCCGGCTCATCAAGGCCGACGGCGCCCACTGGGTCGGTGACGCAGGCTTCAAGCCGTCTCTGGGAACCATCTTCGGTTACTCATTTTTCCTATCAAAGCTTTTCTCGGGCATATTCAAAGGTCTTTTTCTGAATTACCACGTTGAAGCTGTCTCCGCAGAGGTCGACTGGGTCAGCGGCGCCGCCTTTTTAGTCCGGAGGACGATACTTCCCGAAGTGGGGCTCCTCGATGAAAACATCTTCATGTATGCGGAAGATGTAGAGTGGGGTTGCAGAATCAGGTCCAGGGGTTACAAAATCTTCTATCTTCCGGGGCTGGTTATCGTTCATCTGGTAGGGGCCAGTACGAAGAAGCGTAAAGAAGGCGTCTTTTCTTCTTTGTGGGTTGAGAACCTCCGCCGTCTATACGGCCGATTCAATCCCGGCCAGCCGCTTTTTCTTTTTGATCTCATCTTTGCCGCCGGTTTGTTGTTGAGATCCTTTCTTTATCTGATCGGTTATATGGCATCGGGAAAAGATAAGTGGCGATATAAATCGAAGGAAATGTTCAGTTATTTTTCATTTTTGGCATTGAAAAAAAGAGCCTAACCGTGATAGTTAGGGATAAGGGGTGCGACAAATGCGTGTTGGCGTAGTCTCCACAATATTTAAGAAAACACCGCCCGATGGCTATGGCGGCATTGAAAGGGTTGTTCACATCCTGGTGGAGGCGCTGGTCCGGGCCGGACACGAGGTTACCCTCTTTGCCACCCCGGGGAGCCACTGTTCGGGGACAACCGTCGAGGTGGCAGGCTATGATCCGGCCACGGCGCCCAGCGGCATTACCAGCAAGGCCGATATCCTCTCCGAGGAACTACTCTATGAGGCCATGACCGCCCATCTGAAAGCGCATCCTGTTGATATAATTCACGACTGGTCCTTCCAGAATCTATATGTCCTTCGCCACCCGGAAAAATTTCCCTATATAATTTCCACCTGCATCCCTCCGGCCCCAGATTTCATAAGACAAAATCTGGTGGCATGCAGCCGCGCCCATGCCCGGCTTTGCGGCAGCACCACGAAACATGTCTATTACGGCCTGGACCTGGATAGTTTTCAATACAGTTTCCGGAAGGAGCCCCATTTTATCCACATCTCCAAGATCGCCCGCTACAAGGGACAACATCTGGCCATCCTGGCGGCCCTCAGGACGGGAAGCAGACTGTCCATCGCCGGAAATATCGAAGAATCCTTGTATTTCTACACCATGATCAAGCCCTTCGTCGCCCTGTTTCCAAAGATATCCTATATTGGAGAAATTCACGGCACCAACCAGCACCTCCTCAAGGCTACGGCCCTGGTCCAGACCCCCCGCTGGTTCGATGCCTTTCCCCTGGTGATCCTCGAGGCCTTCGCCTCGGGAACCCCGGTCATCGGCCTTGCCGAAGGGGGGATTCCGGAACAAATCGTCAACGGGGTCAATGGTTTTCTATGTCACAACACCGGGGATATCGCCGCCGCGATGGACAACATCTCTCAAGTAAAGCCCGAAACCTGCCGGCAATACGCGGAAGAGCACTTTACGGCGGCGCGGATGGCCCAGGATTATGTCAAACTCTATCAACAGGTCAGAGACGGTGAGACATGGTAAGGGAAAGGCAATCAACATGAAAATTGGCATTGATTTTCATCTGGCCGAGCGGGAAGGTACGGGAAACTGCACCTACATGAGAAACCTCGTGGAATCCCTCCTGGCCATAGATCCTCGGAATGAATACATTTTATACATCACCAGAGAAAATTACCCCTATCATGAGCGCTTCCGGGCCCACAAGAATGCCTCTCTATCCTATCTCGGCAGCGGCTCTCCCCTGGAGCGGATGTTTCGTCTGGGCAGGCAGACCTTCCGGGACGATATCGACATCCTCCACGTCAATTACTATGGCCCCCCCTTTTACCACGGGAAGCTGATCATGACTGTTCACGATCTGTCCTTCGAGCACCTGCCCGATTGCTTTACCACCTTTGAACGGGTCAAGGACAAGATTCTCATACCCTTATATATCAGGAGGGCGGACCGGATCCTGACGGTCTCGGAGTTCTCCCGGCAGGACATGGTGGCATTATACGGGGCAAATCCGGAAAAGATCGTCGTCGGCTATAACGGCGTCAATCCCGCCTTCAAACCCCTGACCGACGGGGAAGAACGGGAAGAGGCGGCAAAGATTCTAAGCAGTTACGGAATCAACAAGGCCTTTATTCTTTATATCGGGCGGCTGAACAGAAGGAAAAATCTCCATATCCTCATCGACGCCTTCAACCGGATCAAAAAGGACGGAAGGTTTGAACATCAACTGGTCATCGTGGGCCGCCGCGACTACCTGCCCGCCTCGGACATGGAGATGATCAATTCGTCGCCCTTTTATCAAGATATCGTTTTTACGGGCTATCTGCCTGACCAGCACCTGCCCCTCGCCTATGGCCGGGCGGATGTCTTTGTGTATCCTTCCCTTTTTGAGGGTTTCGGCCTGCCCTGCCTGGAGGCGATGGCCTGCGGCTGCCCGGTGGTGACATCAAATACAACGTCATTGCCGGAGGTTGTCGGCGACACAGGGCTACTGATTGATCCCCTAAACCCCGGGGAGATCGCCGCCGCCATTACTACGGTCCTCACCGATCCCGCGCAAAGATCGGCAATGGCAAGCATGGGGCTGGAACGGGCGAAGCTCTTTACCTGGAAGCATACGGCGGAAAAAATGCTCGAAATAATTGACGATCTCGCAAGGTAAGACATGGATACCTCCAAATTTGACATCTCCGTAATCATCCCCAGTTACAACCGGTGCGCCATCCTGGAGCGGTGCCTTGCCGCCCTGATCACCCAGACCATGCCTGCCGAGACCTACGAGATTGTCGTCTGCGACGACGGCTCCGCCGACCAGACCAGGGCGGTAACCGAAGCCTTTGCCCAAAAGGCGGCCTGTTCCATCGTGTACCTCTTTCAGCCCAATGCGGGGGCCAACGCGGCTAGAAACAGGGGCATCACCTCGGCAAAGGGGAGACTGCTCCTGATCATCAACGACGACACCATTGCCGTCCCTGACCTGCTCCGCCAGCATAAACTATCTAACGACCAGTATCCCGACGAGAGTATCGCCATTCTCGGCAGGATGACCATCTCTCCCGAGGTTCCGCCGTCCTTTTTCGCCTCCCTGCACCTTGACGCCGACTATGACCAGTGGCAGGGGAAAAAGGAACTCGACTGGCGGGCCTTCTATACCTGCAACGTGTCCGTTAAACGCTCTTTCTTGTTGAAATACGGCCTCTTCGAAGAGGGCATCCGTTATCACGAGGATCTGGAACTCTCGGAGCGATTGTCCCACCACGGCCTGAAAATAATCTATAACCCCGCAGCCCTCGGTTATCATTACCACCACCTCGAAGAGACGGAATATCTTAATGCCGCCAAGAAGGACGGGAAGGCCCTTGCCCGCTGGTACCTGAAGTTTCCCCATCTCGAAAGAATCCTCGTCCCCTTTGGTTTTCATCTGACCAGCGACCCCATGAAGAGGGCCTACTATATCCTGGGGGACCTGTTGATCAATCGTTATACCCGCCCGCTGCTCCTGAAGCTGGCTCGTTGGTCCATTAATAAGAACGGTGATTTAGCAAAATTTCTCTACTGGAAGCTCTACGCTTCCTTCCGAAGGGAGGCCATCAATGAAGAACTTGAAACAGCGTCGTCAAGGTAAGGGAAAAACCCGACTCGCCCTGGAAGGGGGAAGCCCGGTTCGCCCGCAAGAGGAGTTTCTTGTCTTTGGAGCCCCCCAGATTTGCGAAGAAGAGATCACCGAGGTTGTCCAGTGCCTGCGGAGTGGCTGGATCGGCACGGGCCCCCGAGCCCATCAGTTTGAAAACGATTTTGCCGCTTACAAAGGCAAACGTCACGCCATGGCCGTTCATTCCTGTACGGCGGCGCTGCACCTCTCCATGCTTGCAACCGGGGTAAGGACGGGAGATGAAGTCATCACCACGCCTATGACCTTCTGCGCCACCGTCAATTCGATCATCCACTGCGGGGCCACCCCGGTCCTGGTTGACTGTGACCGGGAGACGATGAACATTTCTCCCGCTCAAATTGAAGAAAAGATAACCGCCAAAACCAAGGCTATTCTCGTTGTCCACTTTGCCGGCCGCAGTTGCGACATGGACCCGATCCTCGATCTTGCCAGAAGCTATGACCTGATGGTCATCGAG
Organism: Syntrophus sp. (in: bacteria); assembly: GCA_025355725.1. GTDB lineage: Bacteria > Desulfobacterota > Syntrophia > Syntrophales > UBA8958 > UBA8958. The sequence goes on along the minus strand of JANXZC010000132.1, from coordinate 853 downwards.
GATTGCGCCCACGCCATCGAAACGCAGTACAAGGGCAGGAAGGCGGGAACGGACGGCGACATGGGCTGTTTCAGCTTTTATATCACCAAGAACATGACCACCGGGGAAGGCGGCATGGTCATCACGGACGACGACCGGACGGCCAACCGCATCAAGATGCTGGCCCTCCACGGTATGAACAAGGACGCCTGGAAGCGGTTTTCCGACGCCGGCTACCGTCACTATGAGGTTGCCTTCGCCGGCTTCAAATACAATATGATGGACCTGCAAGCAGCCCTCGGGCTGCACCAGCTCCGGCGGGTGGAGGAGAACTGGCTGCGGCGGGCGGAAATATGGAAGCGATTCAACGAGAGTTTCGCCCACCTTCCCTGTATCCTTCCCGCCCCGCCGGAACCTGATACGCGACATGCTTATCATCTGTATACACCCCTGATCGATATCGATCACATCGGCAAATCGCGGGATTGGGTGCTTGACGCCTTGACGGCGGAAGGCATCGGCGTGGGCGTCCATTACATCCCCGTTCATCTCCATCCCTTCTACCGCAAGACGTTCAGATGGCATAAGGGCGACTTTCCCAACTCCGAATGGATCGGGGCCCGGACCATCTCTCTGCCCATCTCCCCCGCCCTAACGGAAAAGGATGTTCAGGATGTCATCACCGCCTTTGACAAGGTATTGAGAGCTGCCTCCGGCTGATGCTGCAAAGCTATCTGATCAACGTCGTCGCCCAGGGTATCGGGAAGGTCGTCAGTTTCGGCGCCAATTTCTTTGTCTTCATTTTTATCGCCCGCCTGGGGGGGACGGAGCTTTTCGGCCAATATTCCTTTGTCCTGGCCTTTCTCGCCGTCGC
>JANXZC010000095.1 GCA_025355725.1 Syntrophus sp. (in: bacteria) | reverse complement strand
CTGGGATTCCATGGGATTGTCGGAAAGCTGGCGAACCCGGAAGATGGGCGGCTATGTGGCTGACTATCAGATCAAGGATATCGATAATGACGGTCAGGACGAGATTGTCATGGCCCTGGTGACATCTTCAGGTAGTATGGTGGGCAGAGAGAGCGTCATCGCCGCCTATAAGATTCACGCGGAATCTGGCAAATGATATACTGATATCTGGCATCTATGAATAATCCGAACCGCCCCCCGATCTTGCCGGGGGGCGGTATCCCTATTTATATTCCCCGGTGTCCACCATGCCGGGTACGACATAAAGGGGCGTCCGTTTGGCCGCCCCTTTAAGATACTGCTGTTCAATAATCTATTTCGAATCCTACATTCCCGGAATGCCCGTAAACACAACATGGGGATCGACGTCCTTGATCGGCATGAAGCCCGCCGATCTATGCGTAAAGTGATGTCGATTCCTGGGAAGAACTTGCCGCCGTATTGAGACCGTTCAACAGCGCCTCAAACATTTTACTCTGCCAGTCCTGAACGAAATCGTTGATGTTATTCAGATCTGATTTTGCAGAAGGATTATTTTGCATCTCCTCGGTCATATTTTTGCGGAATGTTTCGTCTTCGGTACGGCTGATGAGGCCGTCGCCGTCCGTGTCGATCTTGCTGAACAATTTGTCAATGTTTCCGCTCCCCATGACAGCGGCCAGCTCTTCCTTGCTGACAACGCCGTCCTGATTAGTATCCGCCGTATCAAAGACCTTATCCGGCGGCGGCATCCCCGAGGCCCCCGACATTCCGGAAGCGCCCGCCATGCTTTCCCGGAATGTTTCATCTTCGGCACGGCTGATGAGGCTGTCGCCGTCCGTGTCGATCTTGCTGAATAATTCGTCGGCCCCTCCTTCTCCGATGACGGAGGCCAGTTCTTCCTTAGTGACGGAACCGTCACCGTCCGCGTCGGCGGTATCGAAAACCTTATCCGGCGGTGGCATCCCCGATGCGCCCGCCATGCCCTCACCACTATTCTTTATCGACTGACCCAGCTTTGCCAGACCGGCATCCGATTCGATCATGCTGATCAAATCGTCCTGATTGGCATCCAGACCGCTGAATAGCGAATCGACAATACTTGACGAGTCCTGCTGGAACAATGCAGACATCTCGGTTTTGTCGATTGATCCGTCGCTGTTGGTGTCGACGCTCTTGAACATTTTCTGCCTCATTTCAGCAAGCGAGGCGGCGGTGCTGCTGCTGAAACTACTAACTCCACTTACCATGACATTCTCCTTTCTTTGGTTTAATGGTTGATGGATAATCCCCTTGCTATGCTTGAATTAATCGGCGGTTATTCCAAGCATGCGAAAGACAGGTAAGCAATCGATGTGCCCTTTGATGCTGGTAATAGGGGGATTTGCCATAGATTTACAAATGTTAACAATTGCCGGTAACGGCGATGTTGGGATCGGAACGGCTCAACGGGCCGGCTGATGTCTCGGCAATGTATATTGCGCCGCCAGGGGGAAATTCGGAAGCTTCGATCCGGGAAAGGCTCTTTACAATTCTTAACAATAAATCTATTCGATTTGTGGCATGGTGGATCGCACTCCTTACCAGAAACAGGGAAAATAGTTCCTGGTCCACAAGGGGGCGAAGAAAATATTTACTGAAGGAGCATAAGCGACATGGCAACTCCCGCTGAACTCATCTTGGTGATTGACGATGATCGTGTTCTCTCCGAGTTGTTGGATGAATACCTGGTGCGGGAGGGGTTTGCCGTCGAAACAGCCTATGACGGGGAAAAGGGCATGGAAAAGGCCTTAACGGGGAAATATGGAATAATCGTTCTCGATGTCATGCTGCCGGGAGAGCATGACGGCTTCGCCGTTCTCAAAGAGGTGCGCGCCCGCACGAACACCCCTGTGCTCATGCTTACCGCCCGGGGGGAGGATGTAGATCGGATCGCCGGTTTGGAGTTAGGCGCCGACGACTACTTGGCCAAACCTTTCAACCCGCGCGAGTTGGTTGCCCGCCTCCGCGCCATCCTGCGCCGTGCAAATAGCGACGCCGTGGGAATCGCGACCGGCGTGAAATCTTTCCGGTACAAGGTGGGAGATGTGGAACTCGATATGGGGACGCGCACGGTGCTGCGCGCCGGTGCTCCCGTCGAGCTTACCGCCGTCGAATTCAGTCTTTTGGAAATATTCCTCTATAAGATGGGCCGTCTGATAACACGTGATGAACTGACCAAGACGGTGCTGGGACGAATCTTGACCCCCTATGACCGCAGCATTGATGTCCATGTAAGCAAGCTCCGCAAGAAACTTGGTCAGGAAAACAGCGGCACGGAACGGATCAAATCCATACGCGGGAGCGGCTATATCTATGTCCTGCCTCAATCGCCGGGGCAGGGGATGGACAACCGGCAGTATAACGGAGAAGGAAATGTTAAAAAATAATCTTTTTGTCAAGATCTGCCTGTCGTTCTGGCTGACGACGCTTTTTATGATCGGGGCGGTGCTTACCGTCGATTGGATGACTGAGACGGGACCTTTCCACTCGCCGCGCCACCCGATGCCCGGCGGCCCGTTCGCCCTGCATGGGCAGGCGTATGCCTGGATTCTTGAGCATGAAGGCGTTTCCTCCCTGAGGGCTTTCGCTGACCGCCTCTATGAAACCACAGGCATGCGGGAGCATTTTTTTGATGACCAGGACGTCGATCTCACCGGGAGGCTGGGGGCATCGGAAGCAGGCGCCTTTGCCGTTCTCGCCCTGAAACAGGGAAGCACCGGTATAGCCCCACCCCGAGAGGGAGGCATGGCGGCAGTGAGAATCACCGGCCCAAGCGGAAAGTCCTACGCCATGGTCACGGATATACCGCCCTTTCCACCGCCGCAGTTGGACAATTATCCCCCCTTTGCCATGAACATCTTGCGGCTCTTGGTGGTGCTGTTTGTTTCCGGGGCCATCTGCTATGTCCTGGCACGTTATCTAACCGCTCCCATCCTTAGGCTCGGCGCGGCGGCGCGGCAGTTCGCTACGGGTGATCTTTCGGTTCGCGTCCACCCCGCCCTGGGACGCCGAAAAGATGAAATATCCACTCTGGCCCGCGATTTCGACGGGATGGCCGAACGGATCGAATTGTTGTTGAATTCCCAGCGCCTCCTTCTCAGGGATATCTCTCACGAGCTCCGTTCTCCCCTGGCACGTCTTAATGTGGCCCTGGAACTCTGCCGTCGGGGAGTGGATCCGGAGATCGAGAAATCTCTGGATCGGATTGAGCTTGAGTCGAGTAAATTGAACGATATGATTGAGCATCTTTTGACCTTGAACCGTGTGGAAGTTGGAACCTTTGTCATTGAGAAAACGAGGATTGACTTGGGGGAACTGATCCGGGAAATCGTCGCTGACGCCGATTATGAAGCAAAGAGTCACAACCGCGGGGTAAAGGCGGATTGTGAGGAGGAATGCCTTGTCGTGGGCAATGAGGAGTTTTTGCGCCGGGCAATCGACAATGTGGCGAGAAACGCCGTTCGCTATACCCGGGTCGGCAGCACCGTGGAGGTATCTTTACGGCGCATGAAAAGCAATGGCGATTCCTACGGGGTGATCGCAATCAGGGACTATGGAAAAGGGGTGCCGGAAAAGGCAATCCCCAATCTTTTCAAACCATTTTTCCGCGTCAGCGGGGCCAGGGAAAGGGAGACCGGCGGCACCGGCCTTGGTCTTGCTATCACCGAGGCGGCTGTCCGCCTCCATGGCGGCACGGTGATGGCGGAAAATTCTCCTGGGGGAGGTCTGGTCGTCGAAATAACCCTTCCTCTTTTCCACGAAAGAGCTTGACAATAAATGCTTTGCATGCAAAATATACGCATACTAAGTAAAATATTGTCGAGCAGGTGTCATCATGGAACGAATGGAGTTCGGGAGAATAAAAGTCATACCGGGTCAGAACAATGGACGATTTCCATTCTGTAATTCTCTTCTGATTGACGATAGTGTCAAGGCTGTCATTGACCCCGGTGCCGGTCTGGAACCGATGCGGCAACTCAGGGAGGGTATGGATATCGATCTGGTCATCAATACGCATTTTCATTTTGATCATATTGCCTACAATTATCTCTTCGATCACTCCCGGATCATTATTAATGACCGGGAAGGCGAATGCTTCCGGGATCGCAGGGAAATCCTGAAGCGTCTCGGAATGACGGATTATTATGGCGACGCCTGGACACAGGGATGGCTGGACAGGATTTCGCGGCCGGACAGCGTCCAGAGCCCTTATACGCCCCAGAATCGTCATGAATGGTGGCTTTCAACGGCCAGACTGGACGGTACCTATCAGTGGGGCGAGGTCATGGATTTCGGCGCGACCCGGATGGAAGTCATCGGGGCGCCGGGCCATTCCGCCGGATTCTGCTGCCTTTACTTCCCCGGTGAGGGTATCGTCTATACGGGAGATATTGACCTCACCTCCTTTGGACCCTGGTGTTTCGGCGCTGACGGCGATTTCGATCAATTCGTCAAGTCTGCTGAAATCATCGCGAATCTGGATGCGGGCACATATATCACCGGTCATGAAGCTGGCATCGTCAATCGCGATGATTTCCGAACGGCCCTGAAACAATATTTCGATATCATTAATAAGCGGGAGGCGCGGATCATGGCCGCCCTCTCCGAACCGGTTTCCTTAAATGATCTGTGCGCCATGGGGCTGATCTACGGCAAGAAATTCCTTGTTGATGAGTGGGTCCGTGCCTGGGACGCCTTGACGGTCAAGAAACATGTCGAGCGTCTTTCCGCAAAGGGGATAATCACCTGCGCCGATGGTAAATATGCGCAGAAATGATGTTTGCTTCACAAGACAGTTGCCCGGTTTGGAAACATAATATGCCCACCTGAGAGATATGATCTGTTGACATCTTTCCTGTCCCTCTCTATACTTCGCCCACTTTTCCATGCAAGGACCATTTATGAAGCAGATACTGAGTCTTGTAGGCAAATTTCTCTACTTCCTCATGGGGTGGCGGTTTGAACCGCTGCCCGCCTATTTTTCCAGGAAGCACGTGATTATCGGTTTTCCCCATACATGCAATATGGATGCTGTCCGTGCCTTCATCGGATACCGCATTATCAAGCGAACGGGACATATAATGGTTAAAAAGGAATGGTTCTTCTGGCCCATGTCTTTGCTTCTCAAGGTCATCGGCGGCATCCCGGTGGACCGCAGATCGTCTCAGGGTGCTGTGGAACAGATGGCGGAAGTCTTCAACCGCAGAGATGAATTCCTGCTGGCAATCGTGCCGGAGGGGACCAGAAAAGAAATAAGGACAATAAGAACTGGATTCTGGCATATTGCCAAGGCTGCCCGGGTGTCGATAGTCTGCTGGTATCTGGACAACGCCAATAAACGGGCCCGCTGGCTTGGCGAAATCACCCCTGGCGAAAACCTGGGGGATGACCTTGTCCTGATTCGGGATATGTATGAGAAGGCGGGGTATCGATTCCCCCTGGATCTGAAAATACCGGATAACGGGGGCGATAATAAATGAGAGATGAAGATAAGACAAAAGAACAGCTAATCGAAGAACTGCTCACCATGCGTCGGCGAATCGCCACCCTGGATAATTTCGCAAACGGTTATCGGGAGCTGGAGCAGGAACTGATAGCCAGCAAAGAGAAGTTCCACAAGTATTTCCAATTACCCCAGGTGGGGATAGCCACCCTGAGCTCGGATGGATACTGGCTCGAAATGAACGAGAAATTGTGTTCCCTCCTTCAATACTCCCCCGATGAACTTAGAAGCAAGACCTGGCAGGACGTCACTCCCCGGGAGACCCTTTTCACTGAATTGGAAAGTTTCAGCAAAGTCGTTATGGCAGAAAAAGAAAGCGGTTGCTATGCAAAGCAGTATATCCGGAAGGATGGATCGATAGTTGACGTCCTGGTTTCGGCAACGCCGGTAAGAAGAAAAGATGGATCAATAGATCAATTCTTAGCCATAATTCAGGACATTACGGAACAGAAGCGGACCGAAGATGATCTCCGCCGGACCCGGGAGAAATATTCCACCGCTTTTTACCTCAGTCCCGTAATGCTCCTTATCTCGGACGTAGAAACCGGGGTCATCGTGGAAGTGAACCGGTCATTCTTGGCCGCAACGGGATATGCCGAGGACGAGGTCGTCGGGAAGACAACCCTCGATATCGGCTTGTGGGAAGATGCAAAACAACGGGAGAAGCTATTAGCCAAGGTGCGCGCTCAGGGAGAATGCCTCGGCTTTGAAACGAAGATGCGATCCTGCGATGGTTCTCTTCGGGAAGTGCGTTTTTCATCCAAGATCATCTCCTTCTCCGGTGTATCGCAGCTTCTCACTGTAATTGAAGACATGACGGAGCACAAGCGGGCGGAAGATGTCCTGCGGGAGTCGGAGGGCAAGTTCAGAGATCTGGCGGAAAAATCGATGGTCGGCATCTATCTGATCCAGGACGACCTGTTCAAGTATGTCAATGGGGAGTTCGCCGCCATATTTGGATATGGGATCGAGGAAATTACCGGCCGCTTGGGTCTGAAGTCGTTTATTTATTCCGAAGATCTGCCGCTGGTTGAGGAGGCTGTGAACAAACGGATATCGGGTGAGCTGAAATCCCTCCGCTATGAGTTCAGAATAGTTAGAAAAAACGGCGAAATCAGGCACGCTGCCGTCTATAGTTCCCGCACCTTTTACCAGGGAGAGCCTGCCGTTATCGGCACCGTCTTGGACATTACGGAGGGCAGGAAGGCGGAAGAAGAGCTGCGGCGGTTGAGCACCGCGATCGAGCAGGCCGCAGAAGAGATCATGATCACTGATCCGGAAGGAGTCATACAGTATGTAAACCCGGCTTTTGAAAGAATCACCGGACATTCCCGGGGGGAAGTGATCGGCCAAACCCCACGGATACTGAAGAGCGACATTCAGGGGCCGGCATTCTACGAGAGCCTCTGGAATACGATCAAGGGCGGCAACATCTGGAGCGGTCGCATTACGAACCGGCGCAAGGACGGCAAACTCATCCAGGAGGATGGTACTATCAGTCCCCTTCTCAATTCGGCTGGCGAACTAACGGGCTATGTCTCTCTGAAAAGGGATATCACGGAGATGATCAAGATGGAAACCCAACTCCGCCAGGGGCAGAAAATGGAGGCCATCGGCACCCTGGCCGGCGGTATCGCCCATGATTTCAACAATATCCTCGGGGCGATGATGGGTTATGCCGAACTGGCGAGATTCAAAACAAAGGATGTTGCCATCCATCCCTATCTGGAACAGCTTCTCAAGGCCTGTGACCGGGCAAGAGATCTGGTCCGGCAGATCCTTACCTTCAGCCGCCAGCGGGAGCAGGAGAAGAAACCCATAACCGTTACGCCTATCGTTACAGAGGTCATGAAACTCCTCCGGTCTTCCCTGCCGAGTACCATCGAGATCCGTCAGCGCTACACGAACCGCTACGACACCGTTCTTGCCGATCCCACCCAGATCCATCAGGTGCTTATGAACCTATGCACCAATGCCGTTCATTCCATGCGGGAAGGTGAAGGTGTTCTGGACGTAAGTCTTCGCCAGGTTGAGATCCTTGCCGATAACCGGGCATATAATCCGGCACTGAAGGCAGGGGCATATTTACAGCTTATCGTCAGCGATACCGGTAAGGGGATCGATCCCGCCATCAAAGACAAGATCTTCGATCCTTTTTTTACCACCAAGAACACGGGTGAGGGAACGGGGCTGGGATTGTCCGTAGTTTACGGCATTGTAAAGGACCATGGCGGAGCCATCGCGGTGGAAAGCAAACCAGGGGAAGGGGCGACTTTTACTATTTCCCTGCCCCTGATCGATGCCGCCGAGGAGCGGGAAGGTCGGGAATCCGCCGTCATTCCCAAGGGCAGGGGCTCCATTTTACTGGTTGACGATGAAGAGCCCCTTGCCTCTTTAGGACAGGATATGCTGGCCTCCCTGGGCTATGAAGTGGCAGTGAGCTTAAGCAGCCGCGATGCCCTGGAGACTTTTCGCGCCCATCCGGAGAGATTTGATCTGGTCATAACAGATATGACCATGCCCAATATGACCGGAGCCGACCTGGCCCGGGAGATGTTGAAGATCCGGCCGGAAATCCCGATCATCATGACCACGGGATTCAGCGAGCGGATCAACGAAGGGGAAGCAAAGAAGATTGGCATCCGGAAGTTCATCATGAAACCAGTTTCGCTCCCCAGCCTTGCCCAGGCCGTAAAGCAATTAATGGTAAATTAATAATAGAGTGATTATAGTAATTCGTCTAATAATACGGTCATTATTATCTTTCTACAGTCATAATTTCTTATCGGCGACGCCTTTTGCGAATCTTATTGCCCTCATTTCTCCTTAGAGACAGCCTTTTCTTGCATCTCCCTAATTTTCCATTGTTTTTCGGCGACCTGCTCTTTTACGACATCAATGGTTTTATTGATGATTTCAATCATTTCACCGCTTAAATCTCCCTTGGCTTCCGTCAGGAGGCCGTCAATGATCTTCCCGGCCAGCTCATGGAGAACCCGGTCGTTTTCCGGTGCGTGAATGTCCCTGAAAATCTTGTCGACCGTATTAAAGGCAATGTCCGCCGCCATGTTTTCCACCCGCCTGGAGATCATTTTCCCCGCCCCGGGAATCTTTTCCAGGAGGCGGATATCCTTGCTGCTGGTCAAGGCCTTTCTGATGCAGCCCTCGATGTAGAGCCGCATTTCCTGATCGAAGATGTCATTCATGTCCCGGGCCACGGTCCGCAGCTTATCGACGAGAAGTTCCGTCAAGGCCTGCCGCTTTGGCCTGATTACCTCCTGGATGACCCTTTTGAACAGCGGCGTTCCCGTTTGTAGTTCCGTCTGCATGTCGTTGAGGACATTGACGACGACCCGGTCGGAAATCTCCTCCATGAGGACGTCTTTGTATTTATGAAACTTTCTGAAAACGATGTTGTCGATCCGGACCAGCTTGTTCAGGCGGGCGGAAAAGGCGACGACCCTGAAGAGCCGCAACCAGCGGAACGGCCCGGGAATGCAGCCGACAAAGTCATAAACATGGATGGCGGGATAGAAAAACCAGCGATGATATTCTTTCCAGAGGACGGACAGATACCAGCGCAGAAAAAATTCAACAAGGTAGATCGCGGCAAAGAACAGGTCGTAGGACCAGTATTTCAGGTGAACGGGTTCATAAAACCGGTAAAAATGGAAAAAATTGGCCTGGAAGAAATCGTGAAAGGGGGGAAAGGCAAAAAACCAGTCAAAAACCATCCAGGCGAGATTTCCCAGAAGCAGGAGGATCATGACCCCGTCGATGATAACCAGGATCCTCAGGCGTTTCTTTCCTTCTTCATTGCTGTGGAAGGGCTGGTTCAACGTCGATCCTCAATGAGACTTTCCGACTGTTTGCATGATCCATAATCTTGCCGCTATCGTGTAACCATCGTGGCAACATGTGGGGCTTTTGTCAATGGGAAAAGAGGCCGTGTTTTTCAGCGCCCGTCCTGGATCTCCCGGCGTTTGGCTTCGGCCAGGAGGCAGCCGGCGAGGCATTTTGCCTTTTCCTCACAGCGACCGTCGCAGGGCTCTACGTGGATTGTGACGCTCGTGTCGGGATACTTTTCTTCAATGGCCGCCGTCAGGTCTTCCGTTATCCGGTGGGAACTAAGGACGGTCATCAGGGGATCGACCTTCAGGTGGCACTCGACGAAGCGGAAGTGCCCGGATTTCCGGGTCCGCAATTGATGGAAGCCGTGGATCACCGGTTGATGTTCCTGAATGCGCTGCCGGATCCAGGCCTCCTCTTCGGGGGGGAGATTGACGTCCAGCAGGTCCCGGGCCGCTTGTCTGGTCAGGTCCCAGGCCGCTTTGATGATCAGGAAGGCGACGCCGATTGCCGCCGCCGGGTCAAGCCAGTTGAGATTCACGTCTGGAAAGATCCGTCCGCCAATCCAGATCATGGCCAGGCCGGTCATGACTCCGGCGGAGGTATAGACGTCGGTCCGGAGGTGCCAGGCGTCGGCCTGCAGGGCGATGGAGTCGGTTCCCCGTCCCACCTTGAAGAGCATCCGGGAGACGCCGAGGTTTACAACCGCAGAAAGGAGCATGACCCCTATGCCCCAACCGATGGTCTCGATGGGTTCCGGATGGAGGAGTTTCTTTACGGCCTCAATAATAATCCAGATAGCGGCAACGAAGATCAGCAACGCCTCGATTGTTCCGGAAAGGTTCTCGATTTTTCCGTGGCCGAAGGGATGATGGTCGTCGGCAGGGATGCTCGATGTCTTAACGGAAAAAAGGGCGATAACGGCGGCGATGAGGTCAACACCGGAATGGATCGCCTCGGAAAGGATGGACACGGAACCGATGAACAGCCCGACGATCAGCTTCATGATTGTCAGGCTCGCATTGGAGACGACGGACAGGCTGGCGACGCGAACTTTACGGTGTTGAGTATCCATAGGGGAAAAGGAATAACTGCCTTGGGTGGGTAAATCAAGTTTTTTATTTGACTAAGAGGGCGCCATGATGTAAAAGTACCAAAAGTTTAGATGTTTTTTCCGGGTCTATCACCATAATCCATGTCAAGGAGTGTTTATGGTTAGAAAGTTTCCCTCAAAAAGCTCCACGATTCGTATTATCGATCGTGGAGCTTTTTTTGGGTTCTTCAAATCTGATAAGGAGGAAAATCTATGGCAGAAAAGAGAGAGGCAGTTAAAGATGCGCCGGCGGAGAATGTCCTAGAGCGTTTTGGTCTCGGGCTTGCCGCCTGGAGTGAAAAATGGTTTCCCGATGCGTGGGTGTTTGCTTTATTAGGTATCGTATTTGTCTTTTGTTTCGGGCTCCTCATCGGAGAGACTCCGACCAAGCTGGTTGTCGAGGGCGGCAAATCATTCTGGATCCTCATTCCCTTCACGATGCAGATGGCCTTAATCATCATCGGCGGTTATGTGGTGGCGACAACCCCGGCCGTTTACTGGGTAATCAAAAAGGTGGCCGGCATCACCGACAATCCCAGGACGGCGATTGCCTGGGTTGCCTTCTTTTCCATGGCCACGTCCCTCATATCCTGGGGTTTGAGCCTGATCTTCAGCGGCCTGCTGGTTCGTGAGATGTCAAGAACCATCAAGGGACTGGACTACCGGGCCGCCGGCGCTGCCGGTTACCTGGGACTCGGGGCCGTCTGGGCTCTGGGTCTTTCATCATCGGCGGCCCTCATGATGGCCACCAAAGGTTCCATTCCCCCCAAGCTGTATGCGATCAGCGGTTTAATTCCCCTGACCCAGACGCTTTTCATCTGGCCCAACTTCTGGTGTATCGTCGTTCTCATCAGTGCTTCCGTTCTCATTGCCTACTACTCGGCGCCGACGCCGGAGCGGGCCAAGACGGCGGAGCATTTCGGTCTCAAGTTCGAACCCATCGACCAGACCCTGGAGCCCCGCCAGAAACCGGGGGAATGGCTGGAGTACAGCCCCCTGCTGATCATCCTTGTTGGGGGGATGCTCCTGTGGTACCTTTTCAACCTGTTTGAGAATGAGCCCCGGGGGCCCATTGCGGCTCTTGATCTCAACAACTATAACCTGATCTTCATCACCGTGGGTATGATCCTGCACTGGCGGCCCAAGCGGTTTCTCAAGGCGGTGGCACAGTCCGTTCCGGCCACCGGCGGCGTTCTGATTCAGTTTCCCTTTTACGCCGTGATCTTTGGTATGATTGTCGGCACGGGGATCAACAAGTGGCTGGCCGATCTCTTCGTGGCCATCACGACTCCGAACACCTATTCTCTCCTCGTGGCCGTCTATTCGGCCGTCCTGGGGGTCTTCATCCCCTCCGGTGGAAGCAAGTGGGTCATCGAGGCGCCCTACGTCATACAGGCGGCGATTCAGCACCAAGTCAACCTGGGTTGGGTCGTCCAGATCTATAACGCCGCCGAGGCCCTGCCGAACCTCCTGAACCCCTTCTGGATGCTCCCCCTCCTCGGGATACTCCACGTAAAGGCCAGGGATCTGGTCGGGTACGCGGTCTTGCAGATGTTTGTCCACATCCCCATTGTTTTCTTCATGTGCTGGTACTTTGCCATGCAGATACCGTATATCGCGCCCATTAAGTGATAATCGGCACTAACCAAAAGGGCGCTGTGATTACTCACAGCGCCCTTTTTTTTGCCGAATCTGATGGTTTCGTAAGCTGCTGCTAAGTGCGGCGCTGGCGAAAGTATTCGATGACCCCGGGCATTACGGAGATAATGATAATGGCCATGATCACGAGGGTAAAGTTGTTCTTCACCATCGGCAGATTTCCGAAATAGTACCCGCCAAAGATAAAAATGGCCACCCAGGCGATGCCGCCGAGGACATTGTAAATGATAAACTTGGAATAGGTCATGGCGCCGATCCCGGCGACAAAGGGGGCGAAGGTCCTGATGATGGGCATAAACCTGGCGATGACAATCGTTTTGCCCCCATATTTCTCGTAAAACTGATGGGTTCTCTCCAGATATTCCTTTTTGAAAAAGCGGCTTGTCTCCTGTTGGAATACCTTCGGTCCCACATATTTTCCGATGAAATAATTAACCGTATCCCCGGCAATAGCCGCGGTGGATAGGAGGATAAACAGCCATGCCACATTCAGATCCCCGATGGCCGCCAGGGCGCCGAGGCCGAAAAGGAGCGAATCGCCGGGGAGGAGGGGGGTGACGACGAGGCCGGTTTCACAGAAGACAACGAGAAAGACGATCAGATAAACCCAGACGCCGAAATGCTGGATGAGCCAGATCAGATGCCGATCGAGATGAATAAAAATGTCAATAAATGAAAGCAGCAGGTCCATAAAAGGATTCCAATTCCAAGGTGTCAGATATAAAAATAGGGACGGCTAACGGTCCCTTCCATCTCCGATATTACTTGGGCGTGAATCTATCAGGGTGCAGGACTTAATGCAAAGATTTTTATTCTTCCGGCAATGAGTGAGTTACGAGGTGGTGCATGGCCATCAGGCGTGACGCCAGCCCTCAACGATGAGCCTTTTGAAGCCCATAAACGAATTGACGGTTATCTGCAGGGGAACATTGGGCAGTTCGCGAGGAACAAAAACTGTGATTCCCTCCATTGCCGCCGCAAGGAAGCGCGCCGGATTATGAGGTCTGCCGAACCTGACGACCGGTCCCGGCTGATAGGGGATGCAGCAGCCGCTCTGCAAGACGATATACTCCAGATAGAGCTCCCCTCCGTTCTTCATGGCGTGGTCTTGGGCTTCCGGGCTAATGGTAACCATTTGACAATCTCTCATTTTTAATGTGGCCGGGAGGATCATTGATCCTCCCGGCGGTTAAAAAGCGATTAAGGTATTAACAATCATGGTCTCGCATCGGGTGGTGCATCAGCGGGGATATACGGGCAGTAAACCACTTCTCGGTCGACATTCATGCCGATGGGCTTGTCGGTCTTGAGCAGTCTCAGCCAGGCACGGAAGTTTTCCTCAATGATGATGACCACAAGAATGATAACCCCGATACTCAGCCAGGCGTTCAGCAACATGCCCTTCGCAAGATACATCTGAACATTCATTATGCCGGCCGTAAAGGTGGTGACCGTGACAAAAAGGCAGGGGATCAACGTAACCAGGGCATAGATCTTTTTGGTCCCAATCCTGAGGATGATCGTGGTTCCAATCGCCAGGGCCAGGGCGGACAGGGTCTGGTTCGTGACGCCGAACATCGGCCAGATGGAGGAAATATCGCCCGTGTAGAGCAGATAACCCCAGGCCGAGGAAACGAGGGCGCTGCACACCACCGTGCCGGGAATCCAGTCTTTTCTGCCGAAGGGCTTGTAGGCATAGCCGAGGATGTCCTGGAGGATGTAGCGGGCTACGCGGGTGCCGGCGTCGATCGTCGTCAGGATGAACAACGCCTCGAACATGATGATGAACTGGAACCAGTACTTCATCGTATGCCGTAGCCCCTCGCCGACATTGGCAAAGATATGGGCCATGCCCACGGCCAGGGAGATGGCGCCGCCCGGACGGTGAGCGACGTCCAGCCCGACCAGTTGACTGAGGACCGGCAGATCGATGACGGCCATCTTCAATTTCGCATAAACCGCCGCCGAGGTATTGATGGCAAAATAATCGCTCGGATTGAGGGTAATGGCGGAGAGGAGGGCCATGACGGCTACAAAAGCCTCCGTCAGCATGGCGCCGTAGCCGATCATGGTGATTTCCGTTTCATGTTCGATCATCTTTGGCGTCGTTCCCGAGCCGATCAAGGCATGGAATCCCGAAATGGCGCCGCAGGCGATGGTAATGAATACGTAGGGCCACCAGGGACCGGGGATGATCGGTCCGCCGCCGGACATGAACTGGGTGGTGAAGGGCATCTTTATCGTCGGGTTCACAAAGAGGAGGCCGACGCCCAGGGCGGCAATGACGCCGATCTTCATGAAGGTGCTCAGATAGTCCCGTGGGGCGAGGAGGAGCCAGACGGGAATGGCTGCCGCACAGAAGCCGTAGACGGGCAGGAGGACGGAAACTTCCTTTTTACTGAAGGTAAACCAGGAGGCAAGGCTGGATTCGGCAATATAGGGGCCCATAAGCACCGCGAGGATGACCATGATGAATCCGGCGATAGATCCGGAAAGAATGGCCCCCGGTCTGATCTTGAACATGTAAACGCCGACGATCATGGCGATGGGAATCGTCATGGCGATGGAGAAGACGCCCCATGGATTGTTGAACAGGGCGTTGACCACGGCCACACCCAGACCGGCCAGGGCGATGATGATAATCAAAAGGATCACGATCGCAGTGACGCCGCCGGTGATCTTGCCGACGTCCCTCTCGGCGATGACGGACAGGGATTGCCCCTGGTGGCGATAGGATGCGAAAAGAATAATCATGTCATGGACGCAACCGGCAAAGACACTGCCCAGGAGAATCCAGAAGAAGCCTGGTCCCCAGCCATACTGGGCGGCCAGAACCGGTCCGATCAGTGGTCCCGCGCCGGCAATGGCGGCAAAATGATGGCCAAACACGACCCACTTGTTGGTGGGGACAAAATTCTGGCCGTCATTACAGGAAATGGACGGCGCGATATTCCTGTCGTCCAGCATGAGGACCTTTGCTGCGATGAACGCCGCATAGTATCGATACGCCAGAGCAAAGCAACATAGCGCACCAATCATCAAATATAATGAACTCATAAAATCTTCCTCCCTTTCTATAAAATATTATAAAATATAAAAATTCGGGGTTTGAAACGTCCATCCCTCCGGGTGGATTTCTCTCTCCCCCCCTTGTATCTGCTTTTTCATGATACGTTATTTCAAAAGCTGATGTCAATTATTTTTCTTGAAAAGTTACATAGGGTTGCCACTCATACCAGTTGTTCAGTTCCAGTTCGGCGGCCCAGCGGTCGATCATGATCCGGTCCCCCGCGTGATCGTTCTGATTAGAGCTTGCCGTGATGCGGGCCAGAGGGGCGCCGTCGAGGATAAAAATCGTTCCGTGATAAGGGCCGATGAAGTCGCCATGAAAGTGATCTTCGAGGCATTTGAAAAAGACGAAGTTCATGATGTTGGCGGCGCGATAGATGCGGGCCGGGGTCGACCTGCGGACATCCGGCGACAGGGAAGGGATAGCCTGCCGCCGCTGGGCTGCGATGGCCTGAAGGAGGAGGGGACGCAGCTCCGGCCAGTCATCATAGAGCCACTTATTAACCATGATGTCCGGGGGCATCCTTGTCAGTTGGAAGACCACCCCCTGATACCAGAGGGAGATCATTCTTCTGACTTTATCTCGTCCCAGGAGGGAACTCAGCCTTTCCAGCTCGCTTTCCGTTTCCATGATGAAGCGGGCCATGGTCTGGCGGTTGGCCACGGAGATGAACCGCTCTTCCGACGGGGCGGCAAAGAGCCGGAGGATGTGGCCGGCCTGATTCGCGACGTCATAATTGACGCCTTCGTCATGACGGGGATGGTAGAAAAGCTTGAGTTGAGGGTCGTCTTTGTCGGCGATATTGAAACTGATCGGGGCAGGCAGATCCGGTTTTTCGACGTAGGTTATCGTTTTGCCGGATGATTTCTCCACAGAGGCCAGGATCTGTCGAACGCTGTCCATAAGTTGCAGAGTCATGGCCAACTCTTAACGCCCCACGGTGAATAATGCAAATAAAACATTCATAATTCCATACCCACCCCAGCCCGTGAAGGGGAAGGATCTATCGAGTAATAAGGCTCATCCGGTTTATGAGTACCTTTGAGTTGCAGGGAGATAATGTCCGTAAAAGTGATTGACAATCCTAGAAATATGATTTAGGGCCCCTACCATAAATGCCTAATCCTGGTTTCCAGGAGCGGAGGAACCAACTTTTTGGGGCGCATCGCCATACGGCGTAGGGTAACCTCTTCGGCCCGAGCCCTTCAGCTAACTTCGTAGGCTTCGATGAGGAGAACCAACCGGAGTAATCCGGGAGGATCATCCTCCCACGGGCATACTTCGGAGGTTTTTTGTGTCATCTTCATTAAGTTGTGCGCATGGCAGCGCTATTGAATCCAAAGAAACATCTCCCCCCGCGCGGTTTAACAAAAAACTCCTCTTCCTTGCTTTCGGATCGATCGGTGTCGTCTTTGGCGATATCGGGACAAGCCCCCTTTACGCTATCAAAGAATGTTTCCATGGGGCACACGCCATCATTCCCAATATGGCCAACATCCTAGGAGTTTTGTCGCTTGTCTTCTGGTCACTGACGGTTGTGGTCACCATTAAATACGTGACCTTCATCCTGCGAGCCGACAATCGCGGTGAGGGAGGCATCTTCGCCCTCCTAGGCCTTTTGTCCACCTCTGATGAAAGGATCTCACGCCACATGAAATCGACGCTCCTGTTTGCCGGGATACTGGGTGCAGGTCTCCTTTATGGGGACGGCGTCATCACTCCCGCGATATCTGTTCTTTCTGCCATTGAAGGGCTGGAAATAGCCACCAAGGCAGCGTCACCCTTTGTGTTGCCCTTGACGTGCGTTGTCCTCATTTTACTTTTTTTGTTGCAGCACAGAGGCACCGCTCATATCGGGAAGTTATTCGGTCCGATTATGGTGGTCTGGTTCATTTCTATTGCGGTTTTCGGGCTAATTCAGATAATGCGTGAGCCGAAGGTTCTCCTCGCTGTCAATCCGGTTTATGCGTTCGATTTTTTTGTGAACAACGGTACCCACGGCATTATCGTACTCGGATCTGTTGTACTCTGCATTACGGGTTGCGAGGCCCTCTATGCCGATCTCGGGCATTTCGGGAGAAATGCCATCCGCCTTTCCTGGCTCGGCTTCGCTTTGCCTACCCTGCTTTGCAACTACTTCGGACAGGGGGCGCTGTTACTTGTACATCCGGAATTGAATGCCAACCCCTTCTATGGAATCGTACCGAGGTTCCTCCTCTATCCAATGGTCGGACTTTCCACCGCTGCCACGGTGATCGCTTCTCAGGCGTTGATATCCGGTGCGTTTTCACTCACCCAGCAGGCCGTGCAGTTGGGTCTTTGTCCCCGTATACGCATTCTCCACACTTCAAGTGATGTGCAGGGTCAGATCTATATTCCTTTCGTGAACTATGCACTGATGATAGCCTGTATCGGCGTTGTAATGGGATTCAGGGAATCTAGTGGACTGGCGGGGGCATATGGCATTGCTGTTACAGGAACCATGATCATCACATCTCTCCTCTATTTCCTTGTGCTGACCCATTACTGGAAGTGGTCTCTGTGGAAGGCCATACCGCTCGTAGGAATATTTCTGGCGTTTGATGTTGCCTACATCAGCGGCAACCTCTTCAAAATTGCCGATGGAGGGTGGTTTCCTCTCTTTGTCGCAGCAATCATAGCGGTTGCCATGACTACGTGGAGAAAAGGCCGTGACGAACTTGCCCGTAAACTGATCGGGGAAAGATTTCCCATAGACAGTTTCCTCGCCGGACTATCGAAGCGCAGCCTGGCGAGAGTACCAGGAACTGCTGTCTTTATGACGTTGTCCCCAGAGGGAACTCCGCCAACACTGCTCCACCATGTAAAACACAACCATATCCTGCATGAAAAGGTGGTGCTCCTTTCCATCCTTTCTGCGGACTCTCCAACCATTCCAACTGACGAGTGGATTAATCTGGATGATTTGGGTCAAGGCTTCTACCGTGTGGTCGCACGCTATGGTTACATGCAGAATCCTGATGTGCCGCAGATTATGAAGGAAGTCGCCAATTATGGCCTTATCACCGAACCGATGTCAACGACCTTTTACCTTGGCAGAGAGACGCTCCTCACCGGGGGAAGATCTAAAATGATGCGCTGGCGTAAGGCTCTCTTCGCCTTTATGTCCAGAAACGCGGGGAACCCCACCGCCTATTTCGGAATCCCGGCCAATCGGGTCGTTGAACTCGGTACACAAATAGAGCTTTAAGTTTAGGTTAAGCATCATTACCACTAAGATTTCAGGCTCCTCCACCTTGTTGCAACTATCGTTGTCAAATTGGAGATTGTTCCCAAAAGACGGCGCTGTTCCGGGAAAAGATCCTTGGAATCGCATAAGATTCCAAGCACACCAATAATCTCCTCAAGAGATTTCATGGGGATGAAATAGAATGGCGTATCTGCATAGGTATGAGTCCCCGCACCGGACACCTCTCCATTGTTCATGGTCCAAGTCGCAGCAGCATTTTCCTTTTCGGTGATTTCCAGGTCAACGCTGCTTTTTGCCCAAACCTTAAGACCTCCATCCTCTTCCCGGAAAGAGATGAAGGCCGGCACATCCAAGATCGTTTTTGTGTACTTTAAGGCAAGCTGTCCCAATTGGCTGAGCACCCTTGTTCGCAGAGACTCCGTGATGTTTTGGGTTGAAGAACCCTGTTCGATAGGGGTAAGCAATAGAAAATCTCTGCTCATATCTTCGATGAGCGAAACGCGATCCAGCCTGCCTTTCAGGAATGTATTCTGGCGGCGAACAAGGTTGATGAGATAGGTAATAAGAGCGGCAATGGTAAAATAGACGGTAACATTATAGATGTCCTGCGGTTTGGAAATATGAAGAGAGAAATAAGGTTCCACAAAACCAAAATCGAATATCAGAAAACCGGCAACAAAAGATAACACCGCCGCCCAGGTTCCGAAATAAATTGCACCTGCAATCGTTGGAACAAGGTAGACAAAAACCAAAGAGGGCGGATGAATGATGTGTTCCAGAAAAACATTGAGTATTGTGGTGAGTATCAACATTGCCATAATGATCAGGAACTGCCTTAGTTTTTTTAGTCTTTCCTTGCGAACGCGTCCACCTCTATCGGAGACTGTCTCTGAACTCTGATTCGCATCAATATTTTGCATGATCAGCTACCTCCTGTCACATTTGAAAGCCCTATGATCCAACAAGGCTTCCGCCCGTACGTTAATACTTGTACCAATAAAGATCAAGAGCTGAAATAATTAAATTGACAGGCGATTTGATTTGTGCTTTTTTCCGCGAACTCTTCCATGGCTGCGCCAAATGATCGACTTCAGAGGGCATACCGGGACCAAGAACATTCTTCAGAGTATCGTCCATTGAGCCCATTATTGTAAATATTAAAGGAGGAAATCGTGCTTCTATCCGTCATTCTTACCCTGCTTCCAATCGTTCTTATCGTATTTCTGATGATCAGGAAAAACTTTGCTGCCGATACAAGCGGGGTCATCGGGTGTCTCTTCACTCTGGTGATTGCCTTCTTGTTCTTCAATACGAGCATTGATGCCGGCCTTCGTTCCTCTATCGCCGGTATTATCGCTTCTTTTCCCGTGTCCCTGATGGTAGTCACATCTATATTGCAGATTACCTTCATGGAGGAGACAGGAGCGCTCCGCAGGGTGGCCGTATTTGTAAAGACTTTCGGATCCGGGGAAAAAGCTGTACAGATCATGCTCATAAACATTGGTGCCGGAACCCTTTTAGTATCTGTTGGTGCTACTCCGGTTTCAATTCTGCCTCCTATTCTCGTGGCCTTGGGATACTCAAAGTTTATTGCGGTAGCGCTGCCGGCAATAGGTTTTGATGCCCTTTGCACGTTTGCCCTTCTCGGTGCGCCCCTGGTGGTTTATTCTGATCTCACCGGTACACCCCTTGTTCAATCTGCGCGAGTATTCGCTAAATTCCTTCCCATTATTTCAATGTTAATCGGTTTCGGGATGCTTTGGATCGTAGGAAGATGGAAGTTGATGAAGGAAGGCTTCGTGCCCTGCGTCATCGCCGGGCTCACAAACGGTGGTATGGCCGTGGCCGTCAGTTATATCCCGTTTCTTGAAGGAGGTGTGGTGCTCACAGGCGTTATTTCCGGGTTCACCACGATGGTTGTCATGTTGGTTTACCTAAAGATGCGGGGGAAGCCGATCATCGACAGGTCACATTTAACAGATACTGATCTGAAAATTGAAAAAGAGATGTCTCTTCTGAGGGCCCTTTCTCCCTGGATTATATTGATTGCCGCTTCCTTTGCGGTCAATTTTTGTCCCCCTGTTTTTGATCTACTTTACAAGACCATAGCCATGCCCGTTTCGATCATACCGGGTCAGGTTCTTAAGACCAGGATGCTCTGGAACGCCTATACGTGGGTGCTGATCAGTACGATTGTTTCCATCATATTTATCAGGCCTAAAGGGAGATCTTTGCAGGCAACCTTCGCTAAATGGATCAAGCGAGCGCCCCGGCCGGCCCTTTCCGCCGCAATCTTTTTTGCCATCGCCTTTGTGATGAATAACTCGGGAATACAGAATCTGGGATCTGTATGGAAAATTGTTGAGCCTTCTTCCAACATGATTTGGACGCTGGCGCAGGGATCTTCCCTGGCATTTGGATCCCTCTATCCCTTCATCAGTGGCTACCTCGGGCTATTTGGCGGTTTTTTAAGCGGCAGTGAGGCCTCCACGATTGCGATGTTTGCCAAATACCATCTGTTGACATCCAAGCTCCTCAATGTGGATCCGTTGATAGTAACCGCCGTAACCGCCATAGGTGGGGGATTAGCCAGTGTCATTTCCCCGGCGAAGCTTCAAAACGCTGCGGCAACGATAGATGCTTTGGGAATCGAGAGCCAGGTCATAAAAACCGCATTCATCATCTCGGCGTTGATTACACTTGTGGCTTCAGTGATGGCCATGTTTTTCGCGTAACCAATGGACCGAATTACCTCGATGGATGGGAATGTTTTATAGACCCCACCCCGATACTTGCAGGGACAGAGGATTTTTTTTCTTTTCTTGCTGAGGGGAGTGAGTGAGGCTTTTCCCGGGAAATCCTCTTGAGTCGAGAGCCGTAATCTGATATGTAGGTAACATGTCAAAAACCATTCCCATGCTTTCTATCGTCGGCAAATCCAATTCGGGAAAGACAACCCTCATCGAGAAAATGATCCCCGAACTGATCCGGCGGGGCCGGCGGGTGGCGACGATCAAGCATAACCGCCACGGCTTTGCCATCGACCACGAGGGCAAGGACAGTTGGCGCCACAAGCGGGCCGGGGCCCGGACGACGGTCATCGCCTCACCCCATCAGGTGGCGGTGGTGGAAGATACGGAGCGGGACTACGAGATTGCCGAGCTGAGGGACCGCTACATCCGGGACGTGGATCTGATTATCGTGGAGGGATACAAGCAGAACCCCTATCCCAAGATCGAGGTCTTTCGCCCGTCCCTCCGGCGGGAGCGTCTCTGCGGGGAAGACGACAATCTCATCGCCGTGGTCAGCGATGAACCATTAGCGGCGGGAGTTCCCTGCTTCGATATCAACGATATTGCCGGACTTGTCGACTGGCTGGAAAAGACCGGATTTTGCCCCGCTTTACGCTGGGGTGGCGTGCCGGAATGACAAAGCGAGACAAGAATTGACTTCTTGCAAATTCATCTCCTTTAGGTAGAAAAATATGTCCGACTTCCTGGATATAAAAACCTGGTCGATCCTCCAATGGATCCTGGTTGTTTTGGCGGCAGGGTTCATCGGCCAGTTCGGCAAGAGCTTTGCCAAATTCATCATGACGAAGGCCAGGCCCATGAGCTCGGCCGTCAAGGCGACGGCAACAACTTCTGCCCCTGCGGGAGGGCCTGAAATTAAGCCGCCGTTGCCCGCCGTTCCCGAAGGAAAGGGAGATTTGACGCCGACCGCCGCGAGAGGCGGCCGGCCCCCGCACGATGCCGGCAATGCAGCAGAGATTGTTGCGGACAAAAAAGCCCTCAAAGCCATCCTGAAGCTGCAGAAGAAGGCGGCGAAGGCGTCAAAATGAAAAAACGCCATTTAAAAATGAGGAGGTTTGAAATGTTGAAAAAAGGATGGGTGATTGCGGTCATGTTTTTGGCGTTCGCTTTCTTGGTCGGTTTCGGGGGGATGGATAATGCCGTCGCCGCCCCGAAGGAGCAGGGAGCCGGCAATAAGGACGCCCAGGGACAGGGTGCGAAGAAGGTCTTCGACGCCCACGATACGAATGTCCGCTATCATTTCACGGATACGGATATGGATTTCAACTTCGGCGCCCTCGTCCTCGGTTCGGCGGTGAACCACGGCGTCGAGATCGGCGAGGCCTTCTACGCGGCCTCGCAAATAAAGGACGGCGATGCCGCAAGCTGGCAGGAGGAATGGTTCAAGCTGGCCCGCCTTGCCGAGGCCCGGGGCGAGAAGTCCCTCGCCGGCGGCCACAAGGTGAGCGCCCGGGATCAGTTGCAACGCGCCTCTTACTATTATCGCATCTCCCTCCTCGCCATGTTGCCGAATGATCCCCGGATGAAAGAACGGGCCCTGAAAAGCCGCAGCCTCCTGAAAAAGGCGGGAAAACTCTTTGATCCCCAGATGGAATACATCGAGATTCCCTTCGAGGGAACGGTGATGCCCGGATATTTCCGCAAGGCCGCCCCGGGAACAAAACCTGCAAAGACCCTGATCATGATCGGCGGCGGCGAGACCTTTGCCGAGGATCTGTTTTTTTATATCGCCCCCCAGACCTTTGACCGGGGCTACAACTTCCTGACCGTCGATCTGCCGGGACAGGGGCTCCTGCCGCTCGAGGGAAAACCCTTTCGTCCGGACATGAATGTCCCCATGAAGGCCGTTGTCGACTATGCCCTCAGCCGTCCCGATGTCGATCCTAAGCAGCTCGCCTCTTACGGATACAGCGGCGGGGGCGGGTTCGTCCCCCAGGCCGCCATGCATGACCCCCGGATCAAGGCCATTGCCATGAGTTCTGCCGTGGTTGACGCCTACCCCCTTTTCTCCACCATGCCCGTAGTTCTGGCCACAAAGAAGGAAATCGCTTCCTGGTCGACCTTCCACGGCAATATCGTCAAGGCAATCTGCTGGCGCTGGGGCGTGCCGATGGACAATCCGGCCGGCCTTGCCGAGGCCAATAAGGGGTTCACCTTCGACCCGGCCAAAATCGCCGTTCCGGCCCTCCTCATCATCGGCGAGGGTGAGTTTAAGAGCGAAGAGGTCAAACGGCAGCAAAAGGTCTGTATGGACAATTTCACCAACCCCATGAAGAAAATGGTGATCACGCCGACGGTCGAAGGGGCGACCAACCACTGTGTCATGGAGAACCGCAGTCTCGTGAGCCAGGTCCTCTTCGACTGGCTGGACGAGGTGTTCAAGTAAGCAAATTTTTGATTATCCATTGATGGGCCTCCTGTCCCCACCGGTAGCTCCAGTGGGGACAGGAGATCTTGAATCAGGTCCGGCCCTCCGACTTCGGAAACAGGGTAAAGAATATAGGCATGACTATCCGGGAGGTTGCTTTATGAGGAAACGCGGCGGCATCATTCTTTTCGGGTTAATGATCCTGGTTTTTACCGGTTGCGCATCCATGGGACCCGGTTCGGTTGCCCGGGACCGTTATGACTACAATACATCGGTTGCCGAATCATGGAAGCGCCAGATCCTCCTGAATATTGTCAAAATGCGTTATCTCGAACCTGTTTCCTTTATGGATGTGGGGCAGATAGTTGCCGGCTACAGCCTGGAATCGGGTGTCAGCTTAGGTGTCGTGCCCAACTTCAACTCTTCGGCATTCTATAATTCCAGTCTGACGGGCAAGTACACCGACCGGCCGACCATCACCTACATACCGCTGACGGGGAACGCCTTCATCAAAAGCCTGATGACCCCCTTTCCCCCCGAGAACCTGATGTTTGCCATCCAGTCCGGTGTCCCGGCGGAAATGATCTTCAAGCTGGGGGTAGCCTCGATCAATGGTCTGCGGAACAGGTCTGCCCCGGTTGCGGGGTTTCGCCCGGCGGAACCGAAATTCATCCGTGCCGTGGAGATCATCCGCAACCTCCAGATTTACGGAGCAATCCGCGTTAAAACCGTCAAGACCAAGGAGAACCCGGGGACCACGACCATTTCTTTCTGGTCCAAGGGGGCTCCGGAAGAGATCGCCTTGCAGGTACGTGAGTTGTGCGACCTCTTAGGCCTGGACCCGGGGGCCGAACAGTACCGGCTGGTACAGGATGTAGTGCCGGAAAGCAACCGGGAAATTGCTATCCAGACCTTGCCGGTGATGCAGTTTCTCGCTTTCCTGGCGGCCCGGGTCGATGTGCCCGAGCAGGATATGAGGGAAGGACGGGCAAGCCCCGGTGCGCGGGAGGCAATTGGCGCGACCGATGACAAAACCAGGTTTGCCGTTAAGTGTTCGGACAGCAGGCCTCAGAATGACTTTGTGTCCGTCGCATATCGGAATCGCTGGTTTTGGGTCGACGACCGGGATCTGGAATCCAAGCGGCTGATATCATTTATCATGCTGGTTTTCACTCTTGCCGATACGGGCAAGCACGAGTCGCTGCCCCAGATAACCATCCCGGCCCAATAAAGGGGTTTATGATTATGGCTATGCAAAGAAACGATTCCGTTGATGTCTTGAGGGCGTTGGCCCTGATCGGCATGGTCATCTGCCACTATCCGATCTTCCTTTCGAGCGGAACAGGATCGGACGCCATGCTCTATTTTTTTACCAATCACCTCATGGGCGGGGATTGCGGGGCGTCGTGGTTTGTCTTTTTAGTCGGCCTCTGCCAGGCCTTATCCATGAAAAAGAGGGGAACCGCTCCGGATGACGTGAGCAGGGTTATTGTCCGTGGCGCGACCATATTCGTTATCGGGTTATTGTTCCTCCTCATTATTCAGGGGTATGAAGAGATGTGGGACTGGGATATCCTGACTTTCATCGGCGCCGTGACCATCATTCTCCTTCTCTGCCGCCGGGCCCCCGCCTCGACGCTGCTGCTGTTTTGCACGCTGGTATTCTTCAGCACCCCTTGGCTTAGATCGTTTATTGATATCACCATCTTTTATGGGGGAAAATTTGAAAGCGTAAGATGGATATCCGATTTCTTTCCGAATATCATTTTTGATCCCGCCCAGGACTATGACGGGGGAAAGACCGTGTTTCATACTTTAATCGGCTTTCTTCTCATCGGGCAGTTTCCTCTCCTGCCGTGGATCATCTTTCCCATCGTCGGTTTTGTTGTCGGCAGAAGAATGACGCAGAACCGCTTGGCCGCCGATTCCCCGTTTATCCTCATTATCGGGATAATGTTCACCTTCATGGGCCTTTTCGCCGCCAATGCCGGTTCAATGAGGTCGGCATTCTCCGTGGCGAACGATTACATAATCCCCCTTTCCTTTTATCCCATCTCTTTCAGTATGGTGATGCTCCTCATGGGAATAGCCCTGACCATGTTTATCACCCTGTGGCGCGTTTACGACGCACGCCCGGATAGTACCAAAAAAACCGGTGTGTTTCTTACTTACTGCCGGCAGATCAGTAAATATTCCCTTACCATCTATATCACTCATTTTGCCTTGTTTTTCATTCCGCTCCGCATGGTCCAGTTAGCAACGGGAAAATATTATCTGAGAGAGGCCATGAGCACTCCCGCGGCCTTTGCTCTGGCGGTGATTTTACTGATCCTCTATTACCCGTTATTGAAATCATGGGATAAGGTGGGCGGGAAATACAGTTTTGAGTGGCTTCTCGCCAAGCTGCTGTCCATGCATAGACAGGGACGCCCATGACCAATGAAACAAGCAGCTGAAAGGATTAACCATGAAAATCGTTAATATGACAACGATTATTTTATTACTCATCATCTTGTTGCCCGGCAGAGTTTTGGCCGCCGATAAAAAGCCTGATGTTATTCAGCTCCACAGCGGGCCGATCAGCGGCAAGATTGAAGACGGTATGCGTATTTTTACGGGCATTCCCTACGCCGCCCCGCCGACGGGGGAACTGCGCTGGAAACCGCCCCGAGAGATTGCCCCGTGGACACAAGTGAAAAGCGCTACGGCTTTCAGCCCCTCCTGCCCGCAGCCGGGACAGTCAGTCCTTGCGTTGGGTAGCGGCAAATTCAGCGAAGACTGCCTGTATATGAATGTCTGGACCCCGGCCGAGAAACCCGGGGAACGATTGCCGGTCATGGTCTGGATTCACGGCGGGGCCTTTAATTTCGGGTCCGCGTCTCAGCCGGAATACGACGGCAAGCATCTGGCCGAAAAAGGCGTGGTGGTCGTCACGATCAATTACCGCCTCGGTCCGCTGGGGTTTCTGGTCCATCCACTGCTATCGAGGGAATCCCCCCAAGGTACTTCAGGCAACTACGCCCTGCTCGACCAGATCGCGGCGCTTAAATGGGTGCAAAAAAACATTGCCGCCTTCGGGGGCAATCCTGATCAGGTAACGATCTTCGGCCAGTCCGCCGGTTCCAGGTCCGTTTCCCTGCTGATGATCAGTCCTTTGTCGACAGGACTTTTTCAACGGGCCATCGCTGAAAGCGGCGGGCCGATCATCGGTTCAGAGTATTTATCTGTCGGCTTCAACGGCGACATGGCAAATGTAGCGAAGATGGGCCAGAAACTGGCTGCCAAACTTGGCTGCGATAAGTCTGAAGATGCCCTGGCGGCGCTGCGCGCCAAATCCGCCCAGGAAATCGTGACGGCAGCCGATTGCAAAACGGACTTGTTTGACGACGAAGCCCTTTTCTTTGCGCCGGTCTTTGACGGTTGGGTCCTTCCCAAAAATCCCCTGACGGCATTCTCCGGCGGACAGCAGCATGATGTGCCGATTATCGTCGGCAGCACTTTAAATGAGGGCACTCTTTATCTGGCCAGTGAGAAAGATTTAACGGTAGAAAAATACAAAACTTTCTTAAAATCCCGGTTTGCGGAGAATTCCGGGCAGGCGTTTGAGATGTTTCCCGCTTTGCAGGCAAAAGATGTTGCCCCGGCTATCGATAAACTTATCACCGTAGCGGCAAATGCCCAACCGGCGCGGCTTATGGCGCAAGCGATGGAACGGAAGAAATCGAAGGCCTATTTGTTCCACTTCACCCGTCTGCCCAATACGGTAATGGCGCGCAAACTAAAAGTGCATCATGGCGCAGAGCTGGCATATGTGTTCGGAAATATGAAGAAATCGGATGGGTATAATGACACGGATATGGAGCTTTCGAAAAAAATGATGGATTATTGGGTCAATTTTGCCAAAACGGGCAATCCCAACGGAAAAGATCTTGCTGATTGGCCGGCATATGAGAGCCAGTCCGACCTTAACCTGGAATTTGGCGACATCATTAGAATCAATAAACACCTCTACAAAAAAGAAGCCGATTTCATCGACCGGATGTCTTCGTATCGTTGAGAGTCCGCTGGAGACCACGGTAGCGCTGTCGCACCTTATTTTCGAAGGGACGCTGGACCGTTTCCTCGGACTAAAGATTTGCGTGGCCCACGGGGGCGGCTACTTGCCATCATGCAGCGGCAGGTCGGATCGCTGCTATGGCGACCCGCAAAGTTGCAAAACCGGGCTGAAACGTCCCAGCGAATACTTCACCATGTGAGGTCGTCTGAAATGCTGAAGAATATGCTTAGAATGGCAGTAGTCTTATTATCGCTTGGTATCTTGACGGGCCACTGGGGAACCGATATTAGCTGCGCCGCCGACAAGCAGGACGCCTTGAATAGCAAGGCGGCGCAAACCGGGGAAGGGGAGCGGGCCGTCGATCCCCATGCGGCCCATGTGCGCTTCCATTTTCAGGATCTGGAGATGGATTTTGTCTTCGGCTCCCTGATCCTCGGGGCCACGGTTAATCATGGCTGTGAGATCGGCGAGGCCTTTTACACCGCCATGAACATTAAGGACGGCGATGCCGCCAGTTGGCAGGAGGAGTGGATCAAGACGGCCCGTTTGGTCGAGACCAGGGGCGAACTATCACTGGCCGGGGGGCACACCGTGAGCGCCCGTGATCAGTTGCAGCGGGCCTCATACTACTACCGCGCGGCCCTGATCTCGATGTTGCCCCATGATCACCGCTTCAAGGAGACCGCCCTGAAGAGCCGAACACTTCTGAAGAAGGCGGGTAAACTATTCAATCCGCAACTGGAATATGTCGAGATCCCCTTCGCGGGCACAGTCCTCCCCGGATATTTCCGCAAGGCCGCTCCCGGAAAAACCCCGGTGAAGACCCTGATCATGATCGGGGGAGCGGAAACATTTGCCGAGGACCTCTTTTTTTACATTGCCCCCCAGGCCTTTGACCGCGGTTACAACTTCCTTACCGTAGACCTCCCCGGACAGGGGCTCCTCCCTCTGGAGGGGAAGTTCTTCCGTCCGGACATCCATGTCCCTATCAAGGCGGTCGTGGACTACGCCCTTGGCCGGCCGGATGTTGATCCCCCGGGGCTTGCCGTCTATGGATACAGCAGCGGCGGGGGATTCGTGCCCCAGGCCGCCATGCACGATCAACGGATTAAGGCTGTCGCCATGAACAATTGTGTAGTTGACGCCCATGCCGGTGTCGCCAAGATGGCGGTGGCAACCGCGACGCCGGACGTGGTCAAGGCGTGGTCATCCTTCAAGCTTGGCACCAATCAGGGGATCGCCTGGCGCTTTGGCGTGAAGATGGACAATCTTCCCGGTCTGGTCGAGGCTAATAAGGGTTTCCGCTTCGATCCGGCCAAGGTCACCGCGCCGTCCCTGATCCTGGTTGCTAATGGGGAATACGGGAGCCCGGAGATCAAGAGACAGACGAAGCTCTGTATCGAGGGCCTGCCGAATCTCCGAAAGCGGCTCGTGATCACCCCGGCCGCAGAAGGCGCCTCAAGTCACTGTATAATGGAGAACCGCAATCTGATGAGCCAGGAACTATTCGACTGGCTTGATGAGGTCTTCAAGTAGGCGGGGGACGGCAGCGATTCCGTTAAATGATGCGAAATTGCTCTGCGGCTGACGCATGAAATGGGGGCGCTTCAAAGGATTTAGAAGCGTAATTATACGGTCATGATGAACCAGGAGCTATTCGACGGGCTGGATGAGGTATGCAAGTAATATGGTTGAAATGGAGCAGGGAGAGAAAAAAGCTCTAAAGCCTCAGTCTGCAAGGGAATCAAAAAAGGTCTTTATAACGCTCACGACTTCCCGGGGTTTCTCCATGGGAACGAGATGTCCGGCCCCCGGGATAATTTTATGGGTTCCTTTTGGAAATAATGACGTCGCCTTGGGAAGATCGATAACATGCCGATTTTCGCTCACTTCCCCTTCTAAAATCAATACCGGACAGGTAACTTTGGCCAGGTCCGGCCAAGGGTCATACTGCATACCACCCATGAACAGGGCCGCTTCCCGCTGGGGCGAACAGGTAAGCTGAAGTCCTCCCGATGCCCCCGGTTTCATGCCGTATTGTATGTAGAGATCCATCATTTCTGCATCCCAATTCTTGAAGAGAGAACGGGAGCGGACATAGGCGTCGGCCTCTTCTTTTGAATTCCAGTAGTTTTTTCTTTTAATGGATTTGGAGGCCAGGGGGTGCTGTTCTACCGTAATCCGGAGACGGTAAAAATCCTGGGGCAGGAAAATGGGTTCGATGAGGATCATTCCCCGGGCGTTCAGGCCGAAACGGGAGTTGGCGAGGGTCATAATCGTCGCCCCCATGGAATGCCCGACCAGGAAGGGCCGTTCAAGAGCAAGGGAGTCAAAGAACGCGGCCAAGTCCTGAGCGAGGAGGAGCCAGCTTAAACCGCCGTCGTCAGGTGATGTCTCCCGATGGTCGCAGAAGTAGGGAGCAATGACCCGGTAAGGCGGGGACAGCTCTCTTGCCAGAGGATGCCACAGCCAGGGTAGAAATCCGGTAGCGTGGAGAAACATGAGGGCCGGACCGTCGGCGTCGTAAATCAGATATGGTATCTCAGCTTCTCCAAGATTACGACTCGTAGTTCGGGGCGGAGATTCGGCAGCCAATTCAGAAGACGAAGACGGCGGCGGCGACGACGGTGGTGTAGCCGTCGTTTTTAGCGATGGAGGACTGGGTCACATTGCGGGTGCGAATGATCTGGCCGCTGATCTTGAAGATTTCCTTCTTTTCGTCCCAGCTCTCATCGACGTTGAAATCTATGCCAAGGGTGGAAGCGAGCATGGCGGCGGCCATGTCTTCAGCATACTCTCCGGCCTGCTTTTCCGTCTGGCCGAAGGCGTGATGTTCGCTGATATAGCCATAGGATGTCTTGTCGGCGGGGATGGCGCAACCTACGGAGGCGGCGAGCAGCCGCTTGGGTTCATTACTGCAGGCCCTGCTCATGACGCAGAAAGTGATCGCTCCGGGGACAAGCATCGGCAGCCCCTGGGCTCGGGAGATCATTTTTGCGCCCGGAGGAAAAATACTGGAGACCTGCACGAGATTGCACTTTTCAATACCTGCATCCCGCAGGGCCCGTTCAAAGGAATGAAGCTCATCCTTATGAGTGCCAACCCCTTTGGTGAAAAAAACCTTCTTAGGAACAAGGGTTTTCATTGTCAACCCCTCCTTTGCCCAATGTAATATTGACGCCGTGCTTATCAGGTTGTTCAGGCCGTGTCAATGAGGAGAAAAACAATTTGTTCATCCCCCCTCTGTTTGGGGGAATGCCGTATTGTCGTACAGGTATTCCATCTTCTCCTTGTGCTTGAGTTCCTCTTGGGCCATGCGCAAAAGGAGTTCCCTGACCTCCCCCGAAGGATGGATGTCGGCGAGCTTTTTGTAGAAGTTGTAGGCGCTGAGTTCCCGATCGGCAGCCACGAGAAAAATATCCTTGGCCTGCGATGTTTTCTTGATGTCGTGTTTGCCCGAGAATTCCTTGATTTTAGCTGTCGTTTCTTCCGAGACGGTCATGGCGTTTTCCGGATATACGCCGTCACGATACTGGATCAGATAGCCCCGGTGTTTTCTTTCTTCATCTGCCAAAAAGACCAGCGTATTCTTGGCGACCTTGTCTTCAACGGTGTTGTAGATGTCCATGTAGAACCGGAAGGCCTCTTCCTCGTTCCTGATGGCCTTCTCCAGAATCGCCTCCAGAGTCTTGTTTTTCATGCAAATTGCCCCCTGAATGGTTAAATGTTCCCGGTTTGGCGACCCATCAACGATGGGTCTTTATACGCCTCACGTACCGCCGTAACCGACAGTTACCTTCTCCCCCTCCACGATGACGGGGACCTGACGCTTCCCTCCGGTAATACTCAACATCTCCTGAAGCCCGGAGGCCTCCTTCTTCACATCCACATAGACAGCTCGGGTTCCATAAGCCGACCTGGCCTGGTCTGTGTAGGGTCAACCGCTTTTGCCGTAAATCAGTACCTTGCTTTCCATTGCTGCATCTGCCTTTCAGTATTCCGTCAGGTGCGACAGGCCTCTTTCCCCTACCAGAATAATGCGCGTGTGGCTGAGACGGGAGGAAATGATTTTGGCGATGGCCTTCATCACCTTGTAGCCCAGGTCACAGTCTTCATCCATAAGATCCCGTATTTTTGCCGCATCGAGGGCAAACAGCCTGGTGTTGTCGATACATAAAGCCCCCAGGGTAAAGATGTAAGGCTCAACGACGGCCGACCAACCCATGGTTTCTCCCCGGGCGATGGTATCCACAGTCACCTGCATTGGCGGCCGATGGGGTCCCAGGTAGGATTCGAGGGACATGACCACTTTCCCCTCCAGGAGGATGTAAAGGCTTCGCGCCGGATCGCCTTTTTTATACATCTGGCTTCCTGCTGCGTAGGTCTCCTCGGTGGCGATGGAGGACAGTCTCTCCAATTGCTCATTCGTAAAGTCCTTGAAAAAATTAAATTCTTTCAGCATGTTTGCGGTAACCATAGAACACCTCCCTCGGAAATAGTCTTATTTGGCTGTAATGTTATCAAGATTCTTTCGAGAATGCTATAAATAATTAATGGTCTCCCTTGATAATATCGATTGCCGAATGCAGGGAAAAAGTTTACATAAATCATCGACGGCTTCGTAAAAAGATCCGGATGCCGCGCTGCGCTGCATCCTTCGTCACTGCGGCGTACGAAAAGTACGCCTTGTCTGCGGATCTTTTTACGAAGCCGTCGCTTACTACCAAATCTTTCGATTTTTACAGGTGCATAAATCATGACAATGCCTTATGGCCTTATTTTTGCGGTCTTCCTCGCTCTCGGGTTGTCCGGATGCAACAGCAACCCGGATGTCATCAGAGATATCCGGGAATTTAGTCAGGATCACTTTTCTTATGTGGACAAGGCGCAATGCGAGCGTCCGCTGGTGAGTCCGACTTGGCAAAAAAAGATGGATGAGCAGTACCGGACAAACTTTTTCATGCCCTGGCACCAGGCAACTTCGCGTTTTTCGAAGACTGACGTGGAGCAGGCATGGGTGAAGTTTAAAAATGATGCGCAGGATGGGAAAAAAAGCAGCAGGCGCCGTAAGGCCTGGATCGGAAAGATGGCTGCCAATGCCGGACTTATGTCTTATCCCAATGCGTCCGTAAAGGCGATAACCACCGGTGTTGCACATCTTCGTCATCTCCCCGTAGCCAAGGCCGTTTATTTCCGGACGGTCCTAACCGGTGAAATAAACAGCTCTTTTGATAAGCTCCAGGTTTCGTCTATTGCCCCCGGCACGCCCGTATATATCTCCCACGTTTCCAGAGACAAAGCCTGGGCGGTGGTTGAGACCGGTTATGCCTTGGGCTGGATGCCTTTGAAGGAACTGGCTGCCGTTACACCCGAATTTATCAACCGCTGGGAGCAGGGACCCCATGCCGCTGTCATTCGGGACAAAACGCCGATTTATGATCAGGACAAAGGTTTCCTTTTCCGAGCCTCTTTGGGATCCATGTTCCCGAAAACGGCGGAAGGTGAAGATACCGTGGAAATCCTCGTGCCCGCACGGGGGGAGCAGGGACAGGCGGAAATGCGTAAGGTTACACTACTGAAGGAGACGGCGATGACGAGGCCCATCGCCTTAACCCCCTGTCGTTTGGCCTCCCTGGCCAACGAGATGATCCGTGAACCTTACGGCTGGGGCGGGCTGCAAAACAACCGCGATTGTTCCGCCATGATCCGTGATCTTCTTGCCCCCTTCGGTATCTGGCTCCCCAGGCACTCTGCCGACCAGGCAAACGAGGGTGGGCTCTACGTCGATCTTTCCAACCTTTCCGTAGCAGAAAAAAAGAAGCTGATCCTTGCCCGGGGGGTTCCCTATCTAACTCTCCTGTGGCTGAAGGGACACATCATGCTCTACATTGGCTCCCGAAACGGTGAACCCCTGGTCTTTCACAATTTCTGGAGTGTCAAAACGATGAGCGAACGGGGACAACAGGGCAAGAAAATTGTGGGTCATGCGGCGATCACGACCCTCTATCCCGGGAAAGAATTCAATGGCACAGGGCAATCGGAAGGGGTGTATGCCCGGTATCTGCTGGGGATGACCCTGATCGTTCCTGCGGACCAGATTTCCTTTCCGCCTCCGGGAACGGGACGTTGAGGGCAGGGTGTGCGGCAAATTTAAGGTTAGATCCCCTTGTAAAGGAAAGAGATATTTGATATTTAGGACATGTCCGTAGAGAGCACAAAGGAGGAAAGAAAGATGGCGACCCAGACAAATGACAATCATGAAGAAAAGATCGTGGTTTTTGTGGATGAGGACCTCCAGGATCTGATCCCTGGGTATCTGGAGAATCGTCTTAAGGACATCGCCGCGATTCAAGCATCCCTCGATCAGGGAGATTACGAGGCGATTCGCTCTACCGGGCACAAAATGAAGGGCTCCGGCGGCGGCTATGGGTTCGATGAGATTACCAACATTGGCCGGGCGATGGAAGAGGCGGCAAAAATTGAGCATAGAGAAGAGATTGTCAGGCAGACGGAGGTGTTAAAAAAATATATGGAACGGCTGGAAGTCGTTTACCAGGCCTGAGGTGACATGGTGATGAGTGAAGAAAAAGATAAATGTGTCCTCGTGATTTCTGCGGATATCGAGGTGC
Organism: Syntrophus sp. (in: bacteria); assembly: GCA_025355725.1. Lineage (GTDB taxonomy): Bacteria > Desulfobacterota > Syntrophia > Syntrophales > UBA8958 > UBA8958. The sequence goes on along the minus strand of JANXZC010000095.1, from coordinate 3,639 downwards.
GGGATGCTTTGAAAGAAATATTTCTCGACGCCCCCTGGTTCCTGGTTGTGGCCGTCAACCCCTTTGCAGCAATGCAGAAGGCGGGGGATGCTCTGCCGGTGCTCATCCTCATTGATACCTCTTTTTACGAAGAAGAACGGCGCTACATACTCGATGTTATCAATCAAGTCGAAGCCCTGCGGGGAAAACCTGTCATTTCCCTCACCGCTGATAAGGGTCGGGACGGACTGGTAAGGGGATGGGCTTTGAAGGGTTTCGATGCCGAGGAGAAAGTGTCGGCAAAAGAAGGATTGCTCGCTCTGGTGGGCCAATCGATAGCCCTTTCCGTGAAAGGATCTGTAGAAGAGACGCCCCCTGTTCCGGGAGCAGTTGACGGCCGTCTCCTCCATCCCGATTTCGGTAAATTCAGGAAATATCTTGTGGATCGCTTTGCCCGATCCGATTCAGAAAGACAGGGACTGTTAAAGGCTAAGATTGCTGATCTTTATACCCTTGCGGGTATTATCGGCATGGGGGAAAGAGATTTTGCCAAGGTGGTTGCGGAATTTCTACGCCTGCCCCACGTCACGGTTGTCGATTACGAAAATTTACAAGCCCAGCTGCTGCCCGGTGAATTTTGCCGCTGGAATCTCGTCATCCCTATACTTGATGATGAAGGCAACACAGCATTTCTGCTAAGTAATCCTTTTGACTGGGAACTTCTTGATGTTCTGAAAAAAAATCCGCCCACCGATCAACTCTTGCGCTTGATCATAACCGATCCCCCCCACATTCGTCGCCTCCTTAATGAAAAACCTGATCAGGAGAGAACAATGCCCTCCGCAGCGGCGGGAGGTGGGCATCCGGAGCCCATGGAGGAGGAAGGGGTTGACATTCCAATTACTACCACCGTGATCGAAGATGTGGGCCCCATATCAGAAGCGGACATAGAGAAGCGGCCGGTTGTATATGTATCCAATAATATTCTGTACACGGCGGTTATTGAAAGGGCGAGCGATATCCACATCGAGCCCAAGGAAAAAGAAACGGTTGTCCGTTATCGCATCGACGGCGACCTGCGAGACATCTTTCACTTGAAGAAGCAGACAGGGACGATGGTCATCTCCCGTCTCAAGGCCCTGGCCGGGATCGACATCACGGAAAGGTTGAAGCCCCAGGATGGTTCGGTGGAGATCACGGTCAACAAGAGGACATTCAAGCTCCGTCTGGCGACGACATCGACGCCGAGCGGGGAAAGTCTGATCATCAGAGTCCTCGAACCTACTGCCAAACCCAAGGACTTGAGCGAACTCGGCATGACCGACGCTCAAGTCAGGACGATGACGGATTTCTCCACGCGCCGCTACGGACTGATTCTCGTAGTCGGGCCGACGGGCTCGGGAAAGACGACAACGATCTACAGTTTCCTCTCCCATGTGGATACAAAATCCCGGAGTCTCATCTCCGTCGAAGATCCTGTGGAATACCGGATTCCCAATGCCAATCAGCAACAGGTTAATGAAAAGGCGGGGGTTACCTTTGACGCCCTTCTCAAATCGTCGGTTCGTCAGGATCCGGATATCCTCTATATGGGAGAAATCCGTGATACCTTTTCCGCAAGGATATCCGTTGATTTTGCCAGTACGGGTCACATGGCCATCTCGACCCTCCATACCAACAATGCCACGACGGCCATTTTCCGTCTCGAACGCCTCGGGGTGGTTCGCGAGGTCATGGCCGAGGCCCTCCTCGGCATCATCGCCCAGCGGCTTCTAAAAAAGTTGTGTCCTTTTTGCAAGAAGATCGAACCGATTACGGCGGCGGAAGCAGCAATGCTGAGTCCCTTTACCGATGATCTCCCGCCCCGTGTCGCTCATCCCGTAGGCTGTGCGAAGTGCCGGGACGGCTATTTTGGAAGGGAAGGGATCTATGAGATCATCGCCTTCGATCAAGAGCTGCTGGGCAAGATCCGGGCCGGGATCCCTATCTCCGAGTTTCGAGACTTCATACACAACCGGGGCGACTATCTCATCAGCCACCATGCTGTTGAGAAGGTGAAGAATCTTATCTTTCCAGTGAAGGATGTCTATGAAAAGGTCCTCGTGGAGGAGATCCGGAGCCCCTCCAAAGGGGAAGAGGCTACACAGGCCAGGAGAGAGACGCCGGATCAACCCCGTAGCGCCGCTTCGATCCTGGTAGTAGAGGATGACGAGGACAACCAGTTGCTTATCTCCAAGATCCTAACTAATCAGGGCTATGATGTGTCCGTAGCCGGCGACGGGATCGATGCCCTGATGGTGCTTGCCCAAAAACGGTTTGATCTGATCCTGTCTGATATCAATATGCCCAACCTGGATGGCTTTAAATTTTTGGAGCTCATCAATCAGAAGGGGATCAAGGCCCCCCTGATGTTTCTTACGGCCAGATCGGAAGAGGAGGACGAGGTCAAGGGCCTTGAATTAGGGGCCCTGGATTATCTGAAGAAGCCGATAAAAAAAGAAGCCTTGTTGCTGCGGGTGAAAAGGGCTCTGGAAAAAAGCGATTCGGTCTGATTGGCAAAAAGGGACAGGGAAAGAATGATGAAAAGGGATAGCAGGGGATTTACCATTATTGAGGTGATCGTGGTTGTTGGGGTGGTTATGGTCCTGTTAGCCGTCGCTGCTCCGCAAATGAACGCTTATCTTGAAAGAGGCCGGGCCACAACTTGTCTATCCATACGCTATAACACAGAAAAGGCGGAGCATGCCTATATAATGGAGAAAAACACTCCCAGCCCCAGCTTCGCCGACCTTGTCAACGATGGACTGCTGAGCCGCCAACCGGCCTGCCCCAGCGGCGGCACTTATGTCTGGTTGCAGCGGACGCCCCAGCCGATTCTCGGCTGTTCCATCCATTACGCCACCCTTCCGTCCGGGGACACGGCCAATTTCCTGTATGCCAGCAGTTTTGACGGTCAGAGCGGCCTGAATAAACTCATGGGGAATTGGAATGTAGCCAACGGCACTCTGAACAATAAACCCGGCCAGGAGAATCGCATCGGCTTCGGTGATACCACATGGAAGGATTACGAGATCAAGACCAGCGCTGTCCTGAAGCAGGGGAATGGTTATGGCATCTATTATCGTGCGGACGGAAAATCGAATATCAGTGGCTATGTTTTTCAGTATGATCCCGGGCTGGGGAACAAGTTTGTGGTCAGAAAGGTTATCAATGGCCAGGAACAGGCCCCCTTCCAGACCGCCTCCATGCCGACGGGATTTCCGATCTACAACCAGTCCCATGACATCAGCATTGCCGTTGTCGGGGATCGCACCGTCATAAAAATGGACAACCAGACCATTATGGATTTCAAGGACAGCAGCTTTGCCTCCGGTTCCGGGGGGTTCCGGACCTGGGGATCGACAGAGGCTAATTTTGATAATCTGAGCGTGGCGCAGAAGTGAGGAAAGGTGATGGCAGATCAGGATAAGCAGGGGAAAGCCTGTCCGGGTTGCGGCAAGCCCCTAGTGGACGATGGCAGCGATGAACACGGTCAGACGGGGGAAGTCTATTGTCCCCAGTGCATGATTGATCGGGCGGAAAAATACATCGAAGACGGGGCGATCGAAAGGCCTAGATTAAAGCGGCTGTTGGAAACACGGGCCTGGAAGATCACCATGG